>CAZQDO010000580.1:0-3222 GCA_964592085.1 uncultured Anaerolineae bacterium
TTCGATGAACGCTGGCGGCAAGCCTACAACTCGCCACCAAACTGAAATGCACCCTTTCCACAAAGCCGTTTGTCAAAAAGGGGTGAGTGAAGTATAATTATGGTAGCCGTCGATGAAAACATCATTGGGAGTGAATCACAATGAGTGTGACAGAATTAACACCCTTGCTACATGAACTAGACCGTGCCGATAAACTGCGCGTGCTGCTGTTGTTGGTATATGAGCTTGCCCAAGAAGAAGGTGTTCTGCTCCAACCGGGCATGGCTTACCCTGTCTGGTCACCTTATGACTCTTTTGAAGCGGCAAATACCCTCCTCAATGTACTAAAAGAAGCAGAGAGCACCCCGTATGCGTAATGCAGAACGATTCGCCTTCACCGCAGCCGATAGCAAGCTGGTTGAAGCCAGCTTCCAACCATATTTGTCCTTCACCTTGACGTATCATGATCGGTCTAGGACAGTGTCCGGCTTGCTCGACACGGGTGCAACAGTCAATGTCTTGCCTTATAAAGTTGGCCTTGCTCTAGGCGCAGTATGGGAACAGATGTCAGTTCCAGTTCAACTGACTGGTAATCTGGCGCAGTTTGAAGCGCGTGCGCTGATCGCGTCTGCATCGGTCGGTCACTTTGCTCCAGTACGCTTGGTGTTTGCTTGGACCCAGGCAACCAACGTGCCTGTCCTGCTAGGGCAGGTGAACTTCTTCATGGAATTTGACGTATGTTTTTATCGGTCTCAACTTGCCTTTGAGGTACGTCCCAAACAGGCATAACTTCAGATTTAGAGGATAGAGGTGGATTACCCATGATGAGATTTGACCGTTTTACCGAGCGGGCGATGGACGCAGCCTCTCGGTCGTATGAGATATTGCAACGTTACAGCCACAACCAGGTGGACACCGAGCATTTGTTGCTCGCCCTCCTGGAACAGCCAGAAGGCGTCATCCCCCAGATTCTGGAGAAGCTGGGAGTGAACATCGAGACGGTGCAAAGTCGTCTGGACGGCGTGTTGAAGGCCAGCCCCAAGGTCGCCATCTATGGCGGCGGGACGGGCCAGGTGTTCATCACGCCCCGTCTCAAGCGGGTCATAGACTTGGCTAACGAGGAGGCCAGCAAGCTCAAGGATGAGTACGTCTCGACCGAGCACCTCTTCCTGGCTATCGCCAGCGAGCGGGCCACTCCCGCGGCTCGCATTCTGGCTGATTCCGGTGTCACCAAGGACCGAATCTACGAGGCCATCAAGGAAGTGCGCGGCGGCCAACGGGTAACCGATCAGTTCGCCGAGAGCCGTTACCGCACCCTCGAAAAGTATGGCCGCGATCTGACCCAACTGGCCAAGGAAGGGAAACTGGATCCCGTCATTGGCCGCGACCAGGAGATTCTGCGGGTCATTCAGTTGCTGTCACGACGCACCAAGAACAACCCGGTTCTCATCGGCAGCGCCGGCGTGGGGAAGACAGCCATCGTCGAAGGGCTGGCCCGGAAGATCGCCGAGGACGACGTGCCTGAGATCCTGATGGGCAAGCGAATCATCTCCCTGGACCTGGGAGCCATGGTAGCTGGCTCCCGCTTCCGGGGCGAGTTTGAGGAACGTCTGAAAGCAGCCATCGAAGAAATCCAGCGGGCTGAAGGGGAAATCATCCTCTTCATTGACGAGGTGCACAATGTGGTCGGAGCGGGCGCTGCCTCAGGGTCGCTTGACGCTTCCAGCATGATGAAGCCCGCCCTGGCCCGGGGAGAACTACAATGCGTTGGGGCCACCACCCTGGACGACTATCGCAAGTACATCGAGCGGGATACTGCTCTGGAGCGGCGCTTCGCTCCCGTGTACGTGGAGGAGCCCACCGTTGAAGAAACCATCGAGATGCTGAAGGGGCTTCGCGACCGCTACGAAGCCCATCACAAGGTCACCCTCGCCGACGAGGCACTGGTGGCGGCTGCCCGGCTCTCCCATCGTTACGTCACCGACCGCCGTCTTCCCGACAAGGCCGTGGACCTCATTGACGAGGGGGCAGCGAAACTGCGCGTCGCCATCTACAGTATGCCCCCGGAACTCAAGGCCATGAAGGCCGAGCTGCAGAAGCTGGTCACCGAGGAAGAAGCTGCCTGGGCGGCTCGCGACTACGAGCGAGCGGCCAGTTTCAAGAGTGAGCGCCTCCAGTTGGAAACGGCGTTCAACGCCCAACGCGACGCCTGGCGACAGGAGATGAACCTGGACGAGGTAGTGGACGAGGAGGACATCGCTCAGGTAGTGGCTAGCTGGACGGGAATCCCAGTGCACAGTCTGATGGAAACCGAGGCCGAAAAGCTCTTGCAGATGGAGGAGAGACTACATGAGCGCATCGTCGGCCAGGATGAGGCCATCAATGCCGTGGCCGATGCCATCCGCCGGGCGAGAAGCGGCTTAAAGGACCCCAGACGCCCTATCGGTAGCTTCATCTTCTTAGGTCCCTCTGGGGTAGGCAAGACGGAGCTGGGCAAGACACTGGCCTGGTTCCTCTTCGACGACGAGGAAGCCCTGATACGCATAGACATGAGCGAGTATCGCGAGCGGCACACCGCCTCCCGCCTCTTCGGCGCGCCCCCTGGCTACGTGGGCTACGAGGAGGGAGGACAACTAACCGAAGCGGTGCGGCGGCGGCCCTACCAGATCGTTCTCTTCGACGAGATCGAGAAAGCCCATCCCGACGTCTGGAATGCTCTGTTGCAGGTTCTGGAGGACGGGCGACTGACCGACGGGCAGGGTCACATCGTTGACTTCCGCAACACGGTGGTCATCATGACCTCCAACATCGGCACGGAGTTCGCCCAGAAGGGGGCTACCCTGGGCTTCGTGAGGCCGGGGGAGACAGAAACACCTGATGAGAAAGAAGCGCACCAGAAGATCAGAGAGAACCTCAAGAGAACTTTCCGCCCCGAGTTCCTCAACCGCATTGACGAGATCATCATCTTCCACACCCTGAGTCAGGGGCACGTCAAGCAGATCGTTGATCTTCAGATGAAGGAGATCAGCGCCCGTCTTGCCGAGCAGGGTTTGACTGTGGAGTTGACCGAAGCGGCGCGGGAGTGGTTGGCCAAAGAGGGGTACGATCCCCAGTTTGGGGCCCGCCCTCTCAAGCGCACCCTGCAGCGGCGGGTGGAGAGCCCGCTGTCTGTGCAACTGCTGAACGGCGTCTTCCAGTCAGGCGACATCGTGGTCATAGATGTCGGTGAGGAAGGGTTGGTCT
>CAZQDO010000581.1:0-3219 GCA_964592085.1 uncultured Anaerolineae bacterium
CATCCCGCCGATGACTTCCCAGCGGCCCTCTCTTACGCGCTCTTTGATCCCAGCATAAATCTCCGGATACAGACTTCTCAGGTCCTCATAAAGCTTCATCTGGCTTTGGCAGAAAAGGTAATCCGGAAATTCACGCATCATGTTCAGCGTGGTAGCGTGCGTCCGACCGATTTTTCTGAGAAACTCACTGTAATCCCACTGGTACACAAGATCAAGGTGGCTATGACCTACCATGTTGAGACGGCCATGGTGTTTGAATCGTTCGGAGTGGAAGATATTCTCACGCACGTAAGACCGCGCTTTCATCACACTCGTCCTAAACTTCTCGCGGTCTCCCTCAAAGTCAATCAAAGAAATCGCTTTTTTGAGTTCATCAAAGAGAAATGCACGGATCTCGTTTCCTGCCTGGGGGGTCATCACCATGTCATAAGCGCACTGGAGATCGAAATAGGCATCCTCAATGTCGCGGTCAAGCACCGCCAGCTCTGCCACGCTGAACTGGTGTACAATCCTGGGAATCTCCATCTCGTTGACGGATTGCTCGATCTCTATCTGTAGCGTTTCACCGCCCTTCATCTGTTCAGCCAGAAAAATCACCTCGTGTTTTGAGTCCAGCCCGGCCAGGTGTTTTCCATTGAGAGTCAGCAGTCCCTCGCCACCGGGTCTAAGGTGCAGTACCCCGTACTTTCCATCAAAACTCTCTGGAACCTTTGCCTCACAGCGGAAAAACGCCGTGCGGTTCTCACCTCCCCAATCCTCCCCAATCTGGTAGGGTCTCCACTGCGGGTCGAGCCACTCGTAATTTCCCGGTCCATGATAGATCGCTTCTCGTATCTCCCAGTCTTCAAGTTTTAGAGTCTCTGAGAGCCGTGCTGCCCTGACCCTCTCAATCTGGACGCCCATCCACTGTTGCGGTGTATAGGCACTTCGCATCTTGTCTTTGATTCTGACTTGGTTCATGTTGAGTATCTATCTCCTGCTAGGAATTTTCTGCGAAAGATGGGGGACAGACCCTCTTGAGCAAACAGGAAATCAGGGAATCAGGGGGCCGGGATGCGGCCCAGATCCCTGATTCCCTGATTACCCATTCCCTGATACCCGATTCCCTATTGTCACACCTGCGAGTGAAGCCGGGGGTTGCTTGCCTCGTCAAGGCCCAGGTGGATCATGTACAGGGAGAGAAAGAGACACATGAGGGTAAGGATCGGGGTTAACCACCACCACCAGAGGTTTTGCAAGATAGCCGAATAGCTGAGGGCCCAGTAGATCATCATCCCCAGGGTCATCTCTCGCTGGGGACCCAACCCCAGGAGGGACAGCCCCGACTCGGCCAGGATGGCGGCGATGAAGGCGTTAACGAAGTTGGCTCCCAGCCATTGTAACATGTGGGGCATCAACTCGCGGAAGATGATTTCCAGACCGGACATGCCGGAGAGGCGAGCGATCTGGACGAAGGCCCGCTCCTTCAGACTCAGCACCTGGGCCCGCACCTGGCGGGCAGGCGAGGGCCAGGCAAAGACCCCGATGATTAGAGCCATGGTCTGCACCCCCACCCCCCTCACCAGGGAGGCGATCAAGATCAAGAATACGAGGGACGGTACCGAGAGGAAGACGTCAATCAGGATCCTTAGCACGGCGTCAACGGCCCCGCCGAAGTAGCCACTGATAAAACCGATGAGGGCTCCTATCAGGGTGCCAAGGAAGGCCGCAATCAGGCCAACTTGCAGGGAATTGGGCACGGCTTCGCTCATCTGGATGGCAACGCTTCGCCCTAGAGAGTCGGTGCCCAGCAGTCCTCCCGGTCCCGGGGGAAGTCGGGCGGGGAAGCTGCCGGTACGACGCTGCACGGGGTCCACAAAGAAGCCCCCTGTTACAGCCACTGCCAACAACGTCAAAAAGATGATCATTCCGATGAAGAACTTCCTGTTGCGAAGGAGCTCTCCTGCGTATCCCCGCTGTGTTTCAACTCGAACCTCTGCCATAGTCTATCCTCTCCCTGCCGTTCGGCTGAGCTCACGACGAAGCCTGTTTGTAGCGTATCCTCGGGTCAATCAGCGGGTAGACCATGTCAATGATGAGATTAGCCAGGGCCACCGATAAGACAATGAGGAGGACACCGCCCTGGATCACCGGAAAGTCAATACTCGTAATGGAGTTGTAGATTACCCAACCGAGGCCGGGGTAGGCAAAGATCACCTCCGTGATGAGCGCCCCCCCGACGATGTGGCCCAGGGAGATGGCCAGGCCAGTCGCCTGGGGCAGCAGGGCATTGCGGAAGGCGTAACCCCAGAGGATGCGCCGGTCGGAGAGCCCCTTAGCCTCAGCTTGCAGGATATAGTCCTCGCCCTTTAAGGAAGTGATCAGGCTCCGCATGGAGAGGAACCACCAGCCCAGGGAAACAAGGATGATGCTCAAGGCCGGCAGCGTGCCATGACGGAGCACGTCCAGGGCAAAGTCTAGGGAGAGTTCCGGCTTAAGCCCTACTGAGTACGCTCCGGAGAGAGGGAAGATCCGCCATTGGAAGGCGAACAGGAAGACGAGGATGATGGCCAGGATGTAATAGGGGATGGAGTACAACACCAGGGCTGCCGGAACGAGGGCCTGAAAGAAGCGTGATTTTCCCCCCCTCCATCCCACCACGGCGCCGATCAGCGAGCCCAGCACCCAACTGATCAGCGTCGTCAGCGTCAGGAGGCCGATGGTCCAGGGAACCGCGGACCTCAGCATGTCAGACACGCGGGAGGGGAAGCTACCGATGGAGTAGCCCAGATTTCCCCGGGCCAGCTCCCGCAGGAAGCGAACGTACTGTTCCCACAGACTCTTGTCCAGGCCGAAGAGGCGGTTGTACTCCTCAATGAGCTGCGGGGCATTCAGGCTTCCTCCGACGGCTGCCATTCTGTTGAAGACAGCGGTGAGGGGATGGCCAGGAACGAGGCGGGGCACGAAGAAGACGATGGTGACGGAAATGAAAATGGTCGCCACGAAGATAACGAACCGTTCTGCGAGATACCTCAAGTAAGCAATCATTCATCCCATTCCTTTTTGTTCAGGACATGCCTATGCACCGTCATACTGCACTGAGCAGTCTAACGGTTAGGTTCAGCCGCCGCGCGGGTGCGTGGTGAGCACCTTCGCTACAAGACTGACTACAATGCGCGGTTGGCCGCCGATTTGCGTGCGCGGAGCGTGGTTGGCTGCGCTGCGGCAGTGGGCCGGGTG
>CAZQDO010000582.1:0-3197 GCA_964592085.1 uncultured Anaerolineae bacterium
GCGGGCTGGGAAGGTCGCCCCGGAATCCATTGATGAGGTGCTGATGGGCTGTGTGGTACCGGCTGGTCAAGGCCAGGCCCCGGCCCGCCAGGCGGCTATCCACGCCGGCCTCCCACCCACGGTAGGGGCCACCACCGTCAACAAGATCTGTGGCTCAGGGCTGAAGACAGTCATGCTGGCCGCCGACATGATCAAGGCCGAGTTCGGCGAGATTTTCGTCGCTGGCGGCATGGAGAACATGAGTCTGGGGCCATATATGCTTGCCAGGGGTCGCACCGGTTATCGCCTGGGCAACGCCGAGATATTGGACGCTACTGTCCACGATGGCCTGTGGTGTTCCTTCACAGGTCACCACATGGGCAATTCCGCGGAATGGATCGCCAACGAGTACGGCCTCACCCGCGAGGAACTGGACGAGTACTCCTTGAAGAGCCACCAAAAGGCCATTGCCGCCATTGACGCTGGCAAATTCAAAGAGGAAATCGTGCCTGTGGAGGTACCCCAGCGCAAAGGACCGCCCGTCCTCGTAGATACCGACGAGTGCCCCCGGCGTGACACCTCAATGGAAGCCCTGGCCAGGCTACGCCCAGCCTTCAAGTCAGACGGCATGGTCACGGCCGGCAACTCTCCCAGCATCACCGAGGGGGCGGCGGCGGTCGTGGTGATGAGCGCCGAGAAGGCCAAAGAGCTGGACATTGAACCTCTGGCTCGTATCATCGCTTACGATCAAGCCGCCGTAGAGCCGCTCAAAATCTTTACCGCCCCCATCTTTGCCGTGCGCAAGCTGTTGAAGAAGACGGGCTCCACTTTGGACGACTATGACCTCATCGAGATCAATGAGGCCTTTGCTGCCCAAACCCTGGCCGACGGCCGGGAACTGGGCGTGGACTGGGACAAGGTGAACGTGAACGGAGGGGCCATCGCCCTGGGCCATCCCATCGGCTGTAGTGGCGCACGGGTACTGGTGACGCTGATCTATGCCTTAAGAGATCGCGGGCTCAAGATGGGCCTGGCGACGCTGTGCCTGGGCGGCGGCGAGGCAGTGGCCATGTCCATTGAGATGATGTGAGGAGTGAGACGTAAAACGTGATAAGTTAAGAAGTGCCAAATGACAAGGGGCCAACTCCACGTACCTTGTCATTGGCTGAATACTCCAGGAATCGCAGGATGACCCCTTTGATGCGCTCATAGGGGTCATCCAATACCTGGAACCAGTGTATCCCTTCGTCGTCCAGGCGAAACCAGTCGTATTGCTGGCGCACAAAGCGCCGCGTATCTCGCTTGATGAGACGGATGGCTTCCTCCAGGCTGATTTCACCCCGCAGATAGCATCCTACCTGCCGGTATCCCAACCCCGACATGGCCGGTAGCTCATAACCATAACCCTGCTCCACCAGCCCTCTCACTTCCTCGACCAAACCTCTCTCGATCATGCGATCTACCCGCTGGTCTATGCGCTGGTAGAGGGCGGCACGTTCCATGGTCAGCCCGATCTGTAGAACCCGATAGGGAGGCGGCTTCCGGCGCTGCAACTCAGAAATAGGTCTGCCCGTCTCTAGGTAAACCTCCAAAGCCCTGATCACCCGCCGCACGTTGCGCCAGTCAATCTTCTCCGCTGCGACTGGATCAACCTGGCGCAGACGATCGTGGAGGGCCATCCCGCCCTCCACCTCGGCCTCCCGATACAACTCTGCCCGCAAGGCTTCATTGGGCCTCACCCTGGGGATGCTCCAACCTTCCACCACAGCTTTTATGTAAAGTCCTGTGCCTCCCACCAGGAGGGGCACTCTATCCCTGGTCAGCATATCATCTATGGCTGCGTAGGCTATATCCTGATACCGAGCCAAAGTGAACTCCTCATCGGGATCCACGATGTCAACCAGGTGGTGGGGCACACGCTGGCGTTCTTCGGCTGTTGGCTTATCTGTGCCAATGTCCATGCCCCGGTAAACCTGCCGTGAATCGGCAGACACAATCTCGGCCCCCAGCCCTCCCGCCAGGCGCAAGGCCAGGCGGGTCTTACCCACTGCGGTAGGGCCCACGATGACCACCAAAGGCGACTGGGCCTCGCTTCCATCCCACGAACACCCATTGCCTCTCATGCTCGACTTTCCCTCACCTCCAAGGTGCCAGGCACTTCCATGGCTGCTTCGGCCTCAAAGTCGTCTTCCAACGCGGTTTGTACCTTTCTCTGGACGATCTGTTGAAAGTGCCTGGCACCTGAACTCCTACGATTCTTCAACTCGCATCAGCTTGACGGGAAGCGAGTTCTGTGATAATATAATAGCAACTGGAGGCGTGGTGTAGCGGCCTAACATGCCGGCCTGTCAAGCCGGAGATCGCGGGTTCGAATCCCGTCGCTTCCGCTCCAGGTATAATGTTTTGCCAGCCTCACACAACTGTGTGAGGCTGGTTGCATTTCGGCATCCTGATCTCCGCTTGACAACGAGAGTCACGGATGATAGAATGGGAGCAGTCGTGAGGAAGCGAGCTTTGCGCCTAACTCGAAGGGGTAGAGTTTTCGCCCACAGGAAAGGAGGTTAGAGGTGAAAACAATTCTGTGCTACGGTGATTCTAACACCTGGGGCTACAATCCCGCCAGCGGGGAACGCTTCTCCAGAGATGAGAGGTGGCCCGGCGTGCTAAGGCAAGAACTGGGAGAAGGGTACGAAATCATCGAAGAAGGGTTGTGCGGGAGAACCACCGTCTGGGAGGATCCGATTGAAGGTTACAAGAGCGGTAAGCAATACCTGCCCCCCTGCCTGGAGACTCATAAGCCCCTTGACCTGGTAGTGATAATGCTGGGGACCAACGATTTGAAGAGACGTTTTTCCCTCTCTGCCCTCGATATCGCCAACGGGGCCGGAGTGCTGGTAGACATCGTCCACAAGAGCGGCGCGGGGCCTGACGAAGAGGGGCCGCCAGTCCTGCTCCTGGCTCCGCCCCCGATAGCGCGGCTGGCCGGCACCGAGTTCGGAGAGATGTTCGAACAAGAGGCTGAACCCCGGTCGAGAAAATTTTCCGAGCACTACCGGCGCGTCGCCGAGGAATACGGCTGTGAGTTCCTGGATACCTCGGAGGTGGTCGTGTCCAGCGATATCGATGCCATTCACTTTGAGGCCGGCGAACACCAGAAGCTGGGCCGGGCCGTCGCTGCTGCGGTGAAGACAATCCTCCATCCCCTTAGAGGTCATGCG
>CAZQDO010000583.1:0-3177 GCA_964592085.1 uncultured Anaerolineae bacterium
CCTTTATGCGTACCGGAATCTGGCGAATTCTCCCAATCGAGTGTATAATTGCTCCAACTGAGCCCAAAGCAGCGGATTCAGTTTTGCTCGGCCTGGATCGCCAGATCCAGGCCAAAGACGGGAGGCAACCGTAGGTTGCACGCAATCCCTCCAAGAGCGATTTCGGATCTACTGGGTATCCTAAACAGGAGCGTGAATTCTTGAATGACAAAGAGAACGCTCTCCGGATCATCCGCTTCGATGATCCTGAGAGGGTGATGGTGAGGCCTCCCTTCTACGAGCTTCTATGGCACGGCTGTAACCATGAGGGTTTCGATGGTGGAAGCGAAGAGGACCCTGTTGGCTCCAGGTGGGTTGACGTTTGGGGAACAGGGTGGCACAAGAGGCAAGAAAGAATGATTGGCCACCCGGTAAGTTACCCCCTCGCGGAACCGAAAAACTTGAGGGATTTTGAATGGCTCGATCCAAACGACGAGCGCATCTGTGGCAAGATCTACCAGATGGCTGAGGCTACCCCTGGTGGGGATCTGTTCCTTGCCGGCAGTCACAGAGATACCCTCTGGGAAAAAGCCTATATGCTGGTTGGCATGGAAAACATGATGGTATATTTCTTCACTGAGCCGGAATTCGTGAGGGAGGTGCTGCACCGAATCATGGATTTCCATCTTGGGATCGGGGAGCATTATGCCAAACTGGGCGTCGAATACGTTCGGCTCTCTGATGATCTCGGAACGCAGAGGGGCTCACTACTTGGCCCCCGTATCGTCAATGAGTTTTTGGTGCCGGAATACCGCCGCTTGTTCGATTTCTATAGGGAACGGGATGTTCTGATTTGTTTTCATTCCTGTGGCAACATCGAATCGGTGTTAGATACCTTCATAGAACTAGGCATTGATGTCCTCAATCCAGTTCAGGCCACAGCCAACGATCTCAACAAAGTCCGAGCGCTCACACAAGGGAAAATGGCGCTGGAGGGTGGTGTAAGCTCAGCGACGGTTATGGAAGGCCCGATTGAGCGAATTGTCACCGAGGCGCGCAAGGCCATGTGGTGGTTAGGACGGAATGGCGGATATTTTTGCCGTTATGATCAGGGGATGCCCTATCCAGAAGCGCACGTCGAGGCTCTTTACCAGGCGGTTGAAGAGTACGGCGTTTACCCGCTTGAGCCTCCTGGAGAAGAGTGAATCGTAACGAAGAAACGAGGGGAGCAAGATGGATACTTTGCTCCCCTCATTCGATTCACCTCCTCTCTCGCTTGCACTCCAAACTTGGCGGCCGCTACACTCTACGCCCCCCGATCTCCACTCTCACGTCTCTCGGTATCGTCATTCACCAACTGTCCGGTAAATCTCTGGCGGCTGTTGTTGAGGTATTCATTCAACATCCTGACAGTGTACCTGCGGTGCCCTCCTGGGGTATGATAAGGCACCAGTCCACCTTCCCTCTCTATCCTGCTCAGGGTCAACATACTCACCCGCAGGTACCTGGCGGCCTCCTTGGCCGTCATGAGTGTCATCTCTACCTCTGCCATGCTAATAATGATGAGATTCAAGCCTGCCGCCGATTGACGGACTTGATGCCGAAGAACGGCCTTGCTGAAACGAGGGGAGCAAGGCCGGGACCTCGCTCCCCTCACTACTGGCGCGGACGGCCCTCCTCAACCGACCGCAGGGTGGATAACGCTACAGCAACCTTCAGAGCGAGGAGGAGCTAGGCGCTGTAGTAGATGTTGACGGGGCCCGCTGTGGAGCGATTCCACCGAAGCCACCTCTCATCCGCCCGAAGCCGGAGCCACGCATCATGCCGTGTCCGAAGCCGAAGCCCCGGCCCATGGGGAGGAAGCCTTGCTCCAGTCCTTCAAGCAGCCAGTCAGCCTGTTCCTGGGTGATAGATCCGTCCTCCAGGGCTTGCTCAATAGCTTCCCGCATGGCAGTCTCAATGGCAGCCTGGTTCGCAGCCTCTACTGCATCCCGCAGGGCTTGCAGGTCCACACCGGCCTCGTCGGCCAGGTCAGCTAGCGTCCTGCCGCCCCACAGTTGGGTAGACAGCTCATCGGCGGTCATGCCGAGAAGCTCAGCAGCAGCTTCCAGCCCCGCCTCCCCACAGACGCCTCGGCCAAAGCCATGACCCCAACCGTGGGTCTTAGGTGTAGGAGTGGTCTCGTCGGCGGATACCAATGTTGCTCCAGCCAGGCTTGCCACCAACGCCACGATCAGCGCCACGCTGCCCAGCAGCACGAGCCTCTTTTTGGTCATCCGATTCACCTCCTTCTACTAGATTCGGGGCGACTTTTTCTCCCACCCGCCCCTATTGTACCAAACGAAGATGAAGAGGTGATGAAGAAGTTGTTAAGGTTTAATATAGATTGTCGAAAGATTGTTGCCCTAGCCCAGCACCGAGTAGTCGCAGATGCCGTCGCCGTTTCGGTCCACGTAGTGCCTGCACTTCCCCGGGTAGGGATCGTTAACCAGACCGCGAGGGCAGGCAACGCGGCTCACTTGCCCCGTCCTGTCGGCCAGGCTGTCATCCTGGAGAGTCTCGGCTGTGCTCGCGCCAAAAACCGCCTTGTAGCCGGTCACCGCCAAACCGGCGGCAACCGTCGCCGCCCCACCGAGAACCAGGAAGGCACGTCGGCTCATGGTTGTGCCCATCGCCTCACCATAGGCTGGCTCTGGAACAGAGTTCGTCGCCTTCTGGCGGCTGGTGGAAGACAGCATCCGCCTGGTCATGGAAACGATCCACTTCCAGTGCAGGGCCAGGTGGGCGCCGACCCCTACGATCATCGCCAGGCTGCCCCAGGTATGCGCGTTACTCCACATCTGGTAGCTGATGCCCAGGATTCCCGAAGTCTGATCGCCCGGCAGCAGGAAGACCAAACCGCTGATCGAGCTGAGTATGAACGCCACGCCGATAGATACATCCACCCAGTAATTCATCATGGTCTTTTTCATTGATAAACTCTTTCATTAGCTAGCACCGCTAGTTTCTCGCGTGTTCGCCGACGGACAAAGACGGGTACGAACGCGGTCACGGTAGCCGTGCGAAACTCGGCTGCTGCCTCGGCGGCTATCTGATGGATTCGCTCGCGAGTTACCTGCCCGTCCAGGTCGTGCCAGATTTGTTCAATGAACGAATCGTCCAGATAGTCCGTGTCGCTCATGGCCTCCTCCTTCCGCC
>CAZQDO010000584.1:0-3172 GCA_964592085.1 uncultured Anaerolineae bacterium
CCTGACCGTTCCTGGGTAACCGGGGAATATCTCCAGGACTGGAACATGATCAGGCCACCCGAGTTCGTCGGCTTGGACAACTTCAGGAAACTTCTGTCAGACAAGCTCTTTTGGCAAGCCTTGAAGGTCACCACCGTCTACACAGCCATCTCGGTGCCACTGAGTATGGTTCTGGCCTTCCTGCTGGCGCTTCTGATGAACACCAAAGTGCGGGGGATCACGGTCTTTCGCACCATTTACTACCTACCGAGCATCGTGCCGGCGGTGGCTAACGCGGTCTTGTGGGCCTGGATCCTCAATTCAGACTTTGGCCTGTTGAACGCGTTCCTCCGCTCCATTGGTTTGCCCAAGTTTCGCTGGTTGCAAGAGACGGAGTTGGCCCTGCCGGCCATGATGCTGATGAGCCTGTGGAGCCTGGGCGGTTCCATGGTAACCTACCTGGCTGGCCTGCAGGGCATCCCCGATGTGTTCTATGAAGCGGCAGAGATAGACGGCGCCGGGCGTTGGGCCAAGTTGAGGCACGTCACCATCCCGCTCATGTCGCCCGTCATCTTCTTCAACCTGATCATGGGCATCGTCGGTTCCTTCCAGGTTTTCACGGCGGGCTATCTGATCACGGAAGGTGGGCCACAGAACGCCACCCTCTTCTACGTCCTGTACCTGTACCGTAATGCGTTTCAGTACCTGGAAATGGGGTATGCGGCTGCCCTGGCGTGGGTGCTCTTTTTCATCATCATGGGGCTGACGCTATTGATCTTCAAATACGTAGGCAGCCTGGTGCACTACGAGGAGCCAGGCTAAGAGTCTATCCGAAAACTGCTCCCGCACCCGGGGACGGGTGCGGAATCGGCCCGGGGACGGGCCTCAGAGCAGGTTTTCGGATAGGTACTAAGTGAGACAGATCATGACAACATCTCCGATGAAACAATCCATCAAGACCAGACCTATGATCAGGCATCTATACAGCGGAGAGTGGTGGGCGCGAGTTCTGACCTGGCTCGCGCTGGTCGTGGGGGCCATTCTCATGGCTGCGCCTCTGGTGTGGATGATCAGCAGTTCCCTCAAGTTGGAGCAAAGGGTCTTCGAGTTTCCCCCACGGTTGATTCCCAACCCGATTCGCCTGGCCAATTACATAGATGCTTTGATCTACAAACCGTTTCACATCTACTTGAAGAACACCGTCGTTGTTGTTTTGGTGAGGGAAATAGCTGTCCTTTTGACTTCCTCTTTGTGTGCTTACGGCTTTGCCCGCATCCGCTTCCGCGGTCGCGATTTCTGGTTTTCCGTCGTGCTCGCCACCATGATGGTGCCTTACGTTGTGTTGATGGTGCCCAGCTTTGTGATCTTCTCCCGCCTCAAATGGATTGATACATTCCTTCCCCTCACCGTACCCTATTTCTTCGGAGGAGAGGCCTTTTACATCTTCCTCCTGCGACAATTCTTCCGCACCATTCCAGAGGAACTGGCCGATGCGGCTCGCATTGATGGTTGTAGCGAGTTTGGTATCTACTGGCGCATTATGATGCCGTTAGCCAAGCCGGCTCTAACCACTGTGGCCATTTTCACGTTCCTTGGCGGCTGGAACGAGTTTATTGGTCCGCTCTTGTACCTGAACTCACCCGCAAAATTCACCATTGCCGTAGGGTTGGCCACTTTCAGGAGTGTGATGTATACGCGCTGGGATCTACTGATGGCCGCTTCGACGGCGGTGACTCTGCCCGTCATCGTGATCTTCTTCCTGGCACAACGCTACTTCGTCCGCGGGGTCGTGCTGAGCGGACTGAAGGGCTAGGCAGCATCGTCCGAAGCACTGCCAACGCCGCAAGACAATTCACCATAGGACAGCGCGACTTCGTTTGGCAAGAGACGGTGAACGGTGGACAGGGTGCTAACCGTCGCATACTGACGCAGGAGGAGTACCTCGTCAACCTTTTACCGTCCATTCATATACCTTCCGATTGGAGGGCAGTATGGCAGAAAATAGAGGCTCCCAGGCTCGCTTTGTTCTGAAGTGGAATGACGGTGGCATCACCAGCCTGAAATTGCTGGATGACGTTTTCGACACCGACTACATCTGGCAGGGCGAAACCCTGGGCGAGGTCGTGGTCCGCTACCGGCTCGGTGAGGGGGACTGGCGGGAGGCAACCGCTTTCGCTTCGGGCGATGTTCGCCAGGTCCACATCAGGGGGGAGGACACCCCGGATGCCTTGACCTACTCTTATAAGGGCGACTCGCTGGGTGCTCACGGCATCCGAGACTTTCGGTTGACGGTGCAGTTCGCCCACGAGGATGATAGCCTGGTCTGGACGCTGAGCTTTCGCAACAACACCGACCAGACGCTCGAACTGGGCGACGTTGCGCTGCCGCTGCCTTTCAACAGGCAGTTCATACAGGATAATCTGGCGAACTACACCCGGGTCGTGGCCCGGCACAGCTTCATCTCGGGCCACGGGTCGTTCATCTTCTGGGAACGACCCAACGGCATCGGTCCTTACCTGGTCATGACACCGTTGGAGGGCACCAAACTAGAGTATTATGAGGAACACGAGCCCGACCGGAGTCGCAGTGTGCGCGCGCCCTATTGGGTCTACATCCACTCGGCGGTGGGTGGGGCTGGCGAGACGCGCGGCACCTGGCGACAGCCCCACACCAGCGTAACCCTCTCGCCCAAAGGCACGCCAGGCAACGAGATCACCTACGGCTTCAAGTTCCGCTGGGCCGACGATTACGATGGGGTGCGCGATGTCCTCTACGAGGAGGGCCTGTTCGACGTTCACGTCGTGCCTGGCATGACTGTGCCCGAAGATCTGTTCGCCATGTTCTCGCTGCGGACAAAGAATGCAGGCCACACCGTCTCGCCGGAGTATCCCGATCAAACCCGGATCGAATACCTGGGCGAGAAGGAAACCGACACCTACGTCTATCAGGTCAAGTTCTCGCGGCTGGGAGAGAACCTGCTGACGGTGAGCTATGGCGATGGCAGGTACATGGTGCTGGAGTTCTTCGTCACGCAGCCGCTGGAAACGCTCATCAAGAAACGAGCGGCGTTCCTGGTGAACAAGCAGCAGCACCGCGACCCAAGTAAGTGGTACAACGGCCTGTTCTCCGTGTGGGACATGCGCTACAGTGTCCTGCGCGGCCCGGACGACACGGATGGGTTTGACGGCTGGTG
>CAZQDO010000585.1:0-3170 GCA_964592085.1 uncultured Anaerolineae bacterium
CCCCAGGCCTTCTAGCCCAAAGGCCACCTCATCCTCCACGGTCATGTTGAAGAGCTGGCTCTCTGGGTCCTGGAACACCAGCCCTACCTGATGGCTCATCTCACTGGGGCCGTGATCGCTGGTGTCCATCCCAGCTACGCCGACCTTCCCCTGGAAAGTGCCTCCCATGAGGTGGGGTAAGATGCCATTGAGGGTCAGGCAGAAGGTGGTTTTGCCCACACCAGTAGACCCCATGATGGCCAGGAACTCGCCCTTCTGCACCCGCAAATCAACCCCCTTGAGCACCGGAATCGGTTCTCCTCCCGGCGTCAAGGGGGGATAAGCGTAGTGGAGATCCTCCACGATGACTATGTCATCCTTTGGATATTGGATATTGGGGTTTTGATTTTGGATTATCGTTCCCTCCGAAGGCCCATTTGCGTGATGGGGGGATAGGCCCTTCGCACGGCCAGCACCAGGGGAATCCCGACGATGCCGCCAGCCACGTTCTGCAACAGGTTGAAAGGCCACTCGGTGAGCGCCTGGGGCAGCCCTCCCCACATGGCCGGCACGGCAGCCTCCCCTAGGAAATAGAGACCCACCATGACCACCGTTCCCGCCAGCCAGCCCAGAAGCATCCGCAAGCGGCCATCTCCCTTGCCCACGAAACCCTCCCGGCCCAGGTAGCCTGCTACCAGGCCCTCCAGGCCATGAGCGAAAAAGGTCAGGATGGCGAACTGGCTGTAGCCCAGGCTGATGTCCGCCAGAGCAGCCCCTACCCCTCCCGCCACCAACCCAACCCAGGGGCCGAAGGCGAAGGCGGCGAAGTAAATGGCCACATCGGAGAAGTTGAGATACCCGGTGCCAATGGGGATCACGATAGATCGTGTGAACACAGCCACCACTGCGATCATGATGCCGGTGATGGCTATCGTCCTGACGTCAATTCCTCTCTCAGTCATCTGAACCTCCTTTTTTAAGTAAGCCAGGTGCAACGCACTTCTTGCTCGGTCAGAGCAGGAAACCCCATATCAAACTGCTTGGAATCATAACCCTTGAGAGTCAGGGAAAGTGCGTTGCACCTTAAATAGCGATGCCTACACAATCGGCTGGGCCGCCAACTCCACGTCGTGCTGCTCTTCTACCCGTTTTCGCCTCTTCAGCAGCGCGGTCAGGGCCACACCCAGCCGCCGAATCCCCTCTTCGATCTGAGCGACGGCAGGGCAACTGAAGTTCAAGCGCATCTCCTCTTGCCCGCCGCCGTCAGGATAGAAGACTTCGCCCGGTACCAGGGCCACCCTTTGGCGAGCGGCTTCGGCCATCAACTGGCGGGCTTTCAGCCCAGATGGAAGCCGACACCAGAGGTTGAAGCCACCCTGGGGTTCGTCCCATTCCAGGCCAGCCGAAGTGTACTCGGTTAACGCCATCAGCATGGCATCCCGCCGCTGGCGGTAGAGGTCCCGCACCCGGTCCAGGTGCTTATCCAACGCGCCCCTCTGGCAGAACTCGTGGGCGACTCCCTGGATCAGCGTGCTACAATGGAGATCGGCCAATTGCTTGATCTGGCTCAGCCGCTCGATCACCGGGCGGGGTGCGGCAACCCATCCCAGCCGTAAGCCGGGGAAGAGGATTTTAGAGAAGGTGCTCAGGTAGATGACGTACCCGTCCTGATCCAGAGCCAACAATGGGGAAGGAGCCTGGCTGGTGTAGTAGAGCTCACCGTAGGGATCATCCTCGACGATGGGCACCCGATGGCGGCGGGCCAGCTCCAGCAATTGCAGGCGTCGCCTGGGGGTCATGGTGCATCCTGAGGGGTTCTGGAAAGTGGGCAGCGTGTAGATCAATTTGGGCCGATAGCGGATGAGGATGTTCTCCAGGACATCCAGCCGCATCCCTTCTTCGTCCAGTGGCACGCCCAGAAGCCTGGCTCCCGCCGCGCTGAAGATTTGCAGTGCTCCCAGATAACTGGGCGCTTCCACCACCACTTCATCCCCTGCCCTCAAGAAGACTCGGGCGATCAGGTCCAGGCCCTGCTGAGAGCCGGTGACGATGAGGACGTTTTCCGCCCTGATGGTGGCCCCTCGGCCAGCCATGCGACGGGCAATGGTCTGGCGCAAGGGATAGTAGCCCTCGACAGGGCAGGGTTGAAGAAGGGTCTGCCCCGTGGTGTTCAGAGTGTGGGTCATGGCTTGCCGGAAATCATCCAGGGGATAGAGCTCCGGGGCAGGGATGCCAGCGGCGAAAGAGATGGTATCGGGGCGAGTCAAGAGGGCCATCAGATCGCGCAGCAACGGATCTCGGCCTCCTTCGGCGCGGGGCACAAAGTACTCATTCCACACCAGGGGGTGGGCAGTGAGATGGTCAGGGGGCTGAGAGGATGAAGGTAGCGGCAGCCGGCGAACAATCGTGCCGCGCCCCACGTGCCCCTCCACCATGCCATCGGCGGCCAGCTCGCGATAGGCGTTGACCACTGTGCTCCGGTTCACCCCCAAGGCGGCGGCCATCTTTCGTTCCGGTGGCAGCCGGCTACCCTCATTCAGGGTGCCATCCAGGATCATCTCGCGCAACTGGTTGCGAATCTGAAGGTAAAGGGGGGTACGGCCATCCCGATCCAGACGCAACATCATGGACACCTCAACTAGAACCTGCAATTGGACTGTTCCAATCACATTATAACAGGGATTATGGGAACTGTCAAGGGCCAATTGGATGGCAATTTATACCACCCAATTTTGGCACCAAAAAAGGCACTGGATTGCCCAGTGCCCTTTTCAGCCTGTGATCGGTTCCGCCAGCTTAGCGATAGCCCTCGATACGCCTCAAGCAACAGCCCAGCCATGCGGTACGTTGTTTCGTTATTCGAGGCGAGTTCCTTGTGCCTGGACAGTGTAGTCTACTGCCGTGCCTCCAAATGGCAACAGGTTTACCTGGAAAGGGGAGGACTCTCCTGCTGCCGGCGCGTTCTCCAGATCGGCCTGGCGAAAGCCCGTCACCCGACCGTGGGCATCGTAGGCCGTGATCAGGACGGTAGCCGTCTCGGTATCGGCCTGACCGGTGTTTTGGACCAGACCTTCCACCGTGTAGTAGTACCCCTCGGTTTCACCTTGCTGTTCGGTGATGATCAAATCCAAATAGCGATTTCCCAGATAAGTGACGGCTTCTCCACTCAGAGGGGTGGCCTGGTATTTGGC
>CAZQDO010000586.1:0-1341 GCA_964592085.1 uncultured Anaerolineae bacterium
GGCCAGGTACTGCTGGGCCACTTCGGCTATCGGGCGACGGGCCTGGTCGCCGGTGATCACGGTGACGGTGAAGGAGAGCTTGACTCCGTCTTTGTCCCGCACACCGTCGCCGTCCGTATCTGTCCAACCGGCCTCATCAAGTAACGCCTCAGCCTTCGCGGGGTCGTACTCGTACTGCTTGAGGTTCGGATTGTAGTAGAACGCGTACTTGGGAGACAGGTTTGAGTGCGCAAGCTGGGCCGCGCCGCTCCAGATATCAGCGATGATCTGCTGGCGGTCGAGGGCGTACATCATCGCCTGGCGCACCCGCTTGTCCGAGAGCTGCGGGAGGGTGTTGTTGAGCGGGAAGTGTTTGATCGAGGACCAGGACGTTCTGTAGACCACGAAGTTGGGGTCTTGGGCCAGACGCAGGTTGTCCTCCACTAGCAGCGGCCAGACGGCCGAGTGAGCATCGCCCGTTTCGAGGGCGATGGTGCGCACCGACGGCTCAGGCACAATGTCCTCTCGCAGGAAATCTATGTTGGGCCGCCCACGGAAGTGATCGTCAAAGGCCTCCAGCAGCGTGTACTCGGCCGGCCGCCACTCCTTGAGCTTGAAGGAGCCCGTGCCGATGGGCGCCGTCCTGTACACGTCCTCGCCAACCTCTTTGTGATACTCCGATTGAACGATGTAGGTCGTCGCACCATTGGCCATAAAGGCCGCGTTCACCTCGGCCATGTGGACGATCACCGTGTAATCGTCTGGCGTCTCAATATAGTCTATGCCCAAAAGCTGACCTGCTATCGGGGTCGCGTTTTCCGGATCACGGTAGAAGTCATAGGTATACTGGACGTCTTTGGAGGTGAACTCGGTGCCGTCGTGGAACTTGACACCCTGGCGCAGCTTGAAGGTGTAGGTCAGGCCGTCCTCGGCGACCTCCCATGACTCGGCCAGGACTGGCTCGAATTCCAACATGGGAGTAAGCTGGACCAAGGGATTGTGGATGTTGGCGATCATGACGTGCTGGACGTCCGGCCCCATGTCGGCGGGGCTGAGGCCCGCGACTTCCTGATGGCCCATCAAGACCACCGTGCCGCCCTGGGGTGGCCTGGCTGGTGTGGCCGTGACCACCTTCTCGACCACCACTTCCTTCTCCACCTCGACGGTCTGAACAACCTCTTTCTCGACGACCTTCTCTTTCTCTACCACCACGGTGACCGGAACCTCTTTCTCGACGATCACCTCCTCCTTGACTACCTCAGGGGTGGGCGCGGCGCAAGCGGCCAACACCGCTAACAAGAACAGCAACGCTATTAGTTTCTTCACCTGTGGAACCTCCTCCTTTTTCTTTTTGGTTGAATT
>CAZQDO010000586.1:1441-3137 GCA_964592085.1 uncultured Anaerolineae bacterium
AACCTGTGCAACAGATTATATGCAAAATACGGTATTTGTCAACCACACACACCCCTGTTTGGTTGTCAAGTTCAGCAAAAGCGGGTATAATCTCTTGTAGCGGTGGAGATGATGCCTTGAAGCAAGTTGCTGCGGGCAGAGCCGGCAAAGAATGCAGTGGCAGACTGGGGTTGCCATGACTCAGGTACGCTTGGAGAATGTGAGCAAGGTCTTCCCGATAGAGGGACGGATTCTGGATGGCATCAAGGAGTTTGGGCAAGCGTTGGGCGGAGGGGTGAAGGAACCCCTGGGCGGTGGGGCCGGGATCAAGGCCCTGGACAAGGTCAACCTGCTCATCCGCCATGGCGAGACCATGAGCCTGATCGGCCCGACGGCCTGCGGCAAGACCACCCTGCTCAGGATCATAGTGGGGCTGATCGTGCCCGACGAAGGCGCGGTCTACTTCGACGACCAGGACGTGACCAAGATGCCGCCGAAGGATCGGAACATCGGCATGGTCTTTCAGGAATATGCTCTCTATCCCCACCTGACTTCCCTGGAGAACCTGGCCTTCCCCTTCGTCGTGCAGCAGCGGGAGGAGGAGATTCCTGAGCGGGTGAGGGTGACTTCCAGGATCATGGGCCTGGGCTTCGACAAGCTGCTGGGACGGCTGCCGCGCACTCTTTCCATCGGGGAGAAGCAGCGGGTGGCCGTCGCTCGTTGCATCATCCGCGAGCCTCGCGTCTTCCTCTTCGACGAGCCTCTCTCCAACCTGGACGCCAAGCTCAGGGTCCAGACCAGGGTGGAGATCAAGCGCCTTCTCAGGCATTTCCGCATCACCAGCATCTACACCACCCACGACCAGACCGAGGCTCTCGCCCTGGCGGACCGCCTGGCGGTGATGAGCGAGGGCCGCATCGAGCAGGTGGGTACTCATGGGGAGATCTACAATTGGCCCGCCAACGTCTTCGTGGCAGGTTTCGTGGGTACACCGGCCATGAACTTCTTCCGTGGTCGGGTGGAGGAGAAGGGACTTCGCTTCGCCGACTTCAGTCTACCCTTCCTGCCGCGTTTGAAGAAGAGGTTGCAGCCTGGCCAGGAGGTGGTCCTGGGTATTCGTCCGGAGCACATCGCCATCGGCGCGGAGGGCCCGTTGCGGGCCAGGGTGGAGGAAGTCCAGTCGTTGGTGACGGAACGCGCCCAGGTCATTCGCACCCGGCTGGGTGAGAGTGCCTGCGTGGCCAGGGCGGGAGAAGAAATGTCGGTATGGGTTGGCGACCAGGTGGCGTTGCGTTTTGATGAGGAGCGGCTGCACCTCTTTGATGCTCAGACTGAGGTGAGGTTGCGTTGATCTAGAAGACCCTTGGGGAGGAATCAGTCTTCCGGGGGATGCCAACCAGCCATCACCCAGCGTCGGCGTGCTCTTACAAGGTGCTCGTCGTTGAGTTGAAGGGCAGCGATCGTGGCACGTCCACAGGCGGTCCGCCCGGCGATCAGGGTGCCATCCTCGCTCCAACGAAAGTGCTCGTGCCAGTCCTGACGACGTGGGTTGAAAAGGGGTACCTGCTCACTGCTCTCAGGGTCGGTGCCGTGCGTTTGTGTTCCTTTGTGACCGTTGCACAACGGGCAGGCCAGCCACAGGTTTTCTTCGGTGGACGGACCGCCAACAGCTTGGGGGATGATGTGCTCCACATGCATGGGCATAGCCGTGTATGCC
>CAZQDO010000587.1:0-3115 GCA_964592085.1 uncultured Anaerolineae bacterium
GCCAATTCACTCTCAGCAGGACGAAGCCCAACACGGCGAACAGAAGCAAGGCCACCAGAGCTGAGATGCCCCATTGAGCGTTGCGCTGCACCAGGTCCTTGCCCATCAGACGGCGCGTGAGCATGATGGCAAAGATGATCAAGATGGCGATGGCGCCTACGTACACCATGATCTGCACCGCGGCCAGGAAACCTGCTTCCAGCAGGACGTACAACCCTGCCACGCCCACGAACGAGAGGATCAGGAAAAGCGCGCTGTGGAACAGGTTCTTGCTCGTCACCACGGCCAGGGCCGCCCCTAGAGTTATGATGCTAAGGATGATAAAGACAAACTGCAACATGCTCGCTCCTACCTTTTGGGATTAGAGATTGGAGGTTGGACTTCCATTTTCCAACTTCCATCCTCCAACTTCTATCCCCAGTCCTTCCCCGCTTCGTGAATGCCATACTTATCCCCGATGGCCAACATCTTGTCCAAATCCCACATCAGATCCGAGGAATAGCTGGCCAGTTCATATTCGTGGCTCATCTCAATGGCGCTAAAGTTGCAGGCTTCCACGCACAGGCGACAGAAAAGGCACCGCGCCAAATCATAACGGTATTCGGTCACCTTGCGATCCCGCCCCTTGCCCTCTCCCTCCACTTCGATGACGCTATTGGGGCAGGCTCGCACGCACAATCCACAGGCCGTGCACTTCGGCTCGCCCGTCTCAGCATCCCGCAGGTGCATCAGCGCGCCGCGGAAGCGGGGGAACATGGGCAGCCTCTCCTCAGGATACTGCACCGTGAAGAGCCCCTCCAATGTCGGGTCGGGCCGGGCTCCTTCTTGAAACCCTGTGTGGTCCAGGTAGCTCTGGACGAAATGCCTGCCTGCAACCCAAAGACCTTTTACTACGCCTAGACCGAACATGAACACCTCTTACGAATCAGCGAATCTGCAAATCAACGAATCTGCTATCCCTGCGCGGTGATGCGTTGCAGCCGCTTGGATTGGGTCTTGCGACCGCTGAGGGCCAGAAGGCCGATAGCAATGATGGCCACGACGACATTGGCGACCAGCAAGGCGATGTTTTGCACGAGACCATCGGCGATCAGCTTGTCCACCAGGCCGACGACCATCAGGTTGACCAGGGCCAGCGGCACCAGGAATTTCCAGGCCAGGTTCAGCAGGTGGTCAATGCGGATGCGCGGTATCATGCTGCGCACCCACCAGAAGATAAAGACGACCGCCACGCACTTGACGAAGAACCAGACGTAGCCCGGCAGGATGGGGCCGCGCCAGCCGCCCAGGAAGAGCGTGGTGATGACGGCAGACATGGCGAACAGGTTGAAATACTCCGACATGAAGAACATCACGAACTTCATCCCGCTGTACTCGGTGAAGAAGCCGGCTACCAACTCCGAATCGGCCTCGATCATGTCGAAGGGGGCCCGGTACAGCTCGGCGAAGGCTGCCAGCATGTAAACGAGGAAAACCATCGGCATGGTGATGATATGTGGCACCGATTGCTGGCGCACGATCTGGACCATGGACATCGAGCCTGTCAGCAAGACCACCGTCACGATGCTCAACAACATCGGAATCTCGTAGCTGATGAGCTGGGCCACCACACGGAAGGCGCCGAGCAGCGAGTACTTGTTGTTGGACGACCAACCGGCCATCAAGACGGCGATGGTGCCCAAAGAAGCGACCGCTACGACGTACAGGATACCGATGTTGAGATCAGTGCCCCACGCCCCCTCGCCAAAGGGCAGCACGGCATAGATGAGCACAGCAACCATGATGGTGAGAATGGGCGCCAGGAGATGCACCCAATAGTCGGCGCCAGCGGGAACGATGTCCTCCTTGGTCAACATCTTGATGCCATCGGCAACAGGGGTGAAGATGCCCCAGGGTCCCCAGCGGTTGGGACCGAGGCGATCCTGGAACCGCCCAATGACCTTGCGCTCGCCCAGGGGGAGAGCCAGCACCGACATCAGGGCCATAACAACGAGGACGATGCCTACCAGAAGGTGCACCACGGCATCCGCGGCCCACATCGGCAGGAACCCAGCCAGCCAGGTGGTGATGGCCTCACGCAGATTGACGAACAAGTAATTCAGTGCATCCATGAACTATCCCCTAACGATCCAAGTCTGCCATGGTCAGGTTGATGCTGCCCAGAATGACTACGACGTCCTGTATCTTGTGCCCTGCACACATCTCCTTCAGCGCGCTGAGGTTGATCTGCGATGGCGGGCGGATTCGGACCCGGTATGGCTTGGCCGAGCCATCACTTACGATATAGAAGCTCAGCTCGCCCTTGGGACACTCGATGCGCCCGTAGGCCTCGCCCTTCGGTGGACGGCGCAAAGCCCTTTTCGCCTGGGCGTTCATCACTTCGCCCTCTGGGATGCCGCCCAATGCCTGATCGATGATCCGCGCGCTCTGGCGCATCTCTTTGATGTGCTGCAGGTAGCGGTCGTAGACGTCGCCGTTGGGGCAGGTGGGCACTTCAAAATCGAAGCGATCGTAGACAGAGTAATGGTCCACTTTGCGGATGTCGTAGGCCACGCCGGAGGCGCGCAGCATGGGGCCAGTGATGCTGGCGTTGATGGCCACGTCAGCGGGCAGCACCCCCACATCCACAGAGCGGGCCAGGAAGATCTCGTTCTCACTGAGGAAGGTATCCAACTGATCAATGAAGCCTTTGAAGTGATCGTTGAACTTCCTGGCAGCCGGCAGGAAGTCTTCCGGCAGGTCGGCCGACACACCGCCGGGCCGTATGTAGTTGCACATCATCCGCGAGCCACAGGCCATCTCGAAGAGGTCCAGAATATGCTCGCGGGCTCGGAAGCAATACATGACCGGCGTAAAATAGGCGCCCAGCTCATTCCACAGGAAGCCAATGGCCATCATGTGGTTGATGAAGCGGGTCAGCTCGGCCATGATCACCCGGATGTACTCTGCCCGCTCCGGCACCTCAAGCCCCAGTAGCTTTTCCACCGCCACCACGTATGCCTGGTTGTTGGTCATGGAGCAGACGTAGTCCAGGCGGTCGGTCAACGGCACCACCTGCACGTAGGTGCCTTCTTCGCAGAGCTTCTCGATGCCCCGGTGCAGGTAGCCCGTGACC
>CAZQDO010000588.1:0-3101 GCA_964592085.1 uncultured Anaerolineae bacterium
TTAAAAGGGGACATGTCGTAGCCGCCAAGGGATGATTCGGGAGCCTCAATGGCGCGGCGGCGGCATAGCCCACGGTCCACGCCCTCGCAGCTATGACCAGAAAATGCCCCGCAAGATGCGACGTTTGGCCTATAAGTCGGCTCTCTCTGTTAAGGCCAAGGAAAGGCAGATCATCGTCCTGGACGATCTGCAGATGCCTGCTCCTAAAACGCGGGAAATGGTATCCATTTTGGAGGCTTTGGCGGTGGATTCCAGTGCCTTGATTCTTTTGCCGGAGAGGAACTCCAACGTCGAGAGATCAGCCAATAACCTGCCCAATGTAAAGACCTTGCGTGCTAGCTACCTGAACGTTCGCGACCTTTTGGGCTATGACTACCTGGTGATGCCCCTGGGTGCCCTGGAGGTCATCGAGCTCATCTTGGGAGACTGATTACTTAATACTGATTCAGGGAACGAGGTGCAATGAACGTCTACGAGGTTTTGAAACGCCCCATTACAACGGAGAAGAGCGGCATCTTGTCGGATTACTACGGCCAGTACACTTTTGAAGTGGATCGCCGGGCCAATAAGCTCCAGATCAAGGAGGCTGTGGAGAAGATCTTCGACGTTGACGTTATCTCCGTCAATACCATGAACATGCCGTCCAAGCGGGGGCGTTTTGGGCGGCGTCAAGTGGTGAGGAAGCCTGCCTGGAAGAAAGCAGTGGTCAAATTGGCACCGGGCCAGCGCATCGAGTTTTTCGAAGGAGTGTAGTGACTAGGGTGCTCAAGCCGATGAGCACCATGAGTTGGAGAGATTATGCCTGTTAAGGTTTATAAGCCCACCTCGCCAGGGCGGCGGGGAATGAGTGGTTATGATTTCGAAGAGATAACCAAAACCGAACCCGAGAGATCACTTCTGGCCCCCTTGTACAAGAAGGCTGGGCGGAACGTGCGGGGCAAGATCACCGTCCGCCACCGAGGCGGTGGCCACAAGCGAAAGTATCGCATCATTGATTTCAAGCGAGACAAGATAGGGGTCCCGGCGCGAGTGGCTTCCATTGAGTACGATCCGAATCGGACGGCGCGCATTGCCCTGTTGGTCTACGCCGATGGCGAGAAGCGCTATGTCATCGCCCCCCTGGGCTTGCGAGTGGGCGACAGCCTCATGTCTGGACCTGAGGCTGACATCCGCGTGGGCAATGCCTTGCCCATCGCCAACATCCCTGTGGGTACTCTGATCCACAACATCGAGTTGAAGCAGGGGAAGGGGGGGCAGTTGGTGCGCTCCGCTGGCTGCTCGGCCCAGCTTCTGGCCAAGGAGGGCCAGTATGCCCACGTCCGTTTGCCCTCAGGGGAAGTGCGTCTGGTGCAGCAGGTGTGTATGGCCACCATCGGCCAGATAGGTAACACTGAGCACGGTAACATCAAGCTGGGCAAGGCCGGACGCAGGCGTTGGAGAGGCTGGCGACCCGCGGTGCGGGGCTCGGCCATGGATCCGAAGGCTCACCCCCACGGTGGAGGCGAGGGGCGGACCCCGATTGGCATGCCCTCGCCCAAATCCCCCTGGGGCAAGCCTACCATGGGCAAGAAGACCCGCAAGCGCAAGGATACCAGCAAGTGGATCGTGCGCCGGCGGAGCAAGAAGCGACGTTGATCAGTGGCCAATGATTGGTAGCCAGAGGGGAGGCTGAGCGTGGCGAGATCGTTGAAGAAGGGGCCGTATGTGAGCCCCAAGCTGCTCAAGAAAATCGAGGACATGAACAAACTGGGCGAGAAGCGCGTGGTCAAGACGTGGTCGCGAGCTTCGACTGTCTTCCCCCAGATGGTTGGCCATACCATCGCGGTGCACGATGGCCGGCGTCATGTTCCCATCTACATCACTGAGAACATGGTGGGGCATAAATTGGGGGAGTTTGCGCCAACTCGGACTTTTCGCGGGCACGCTTATAGGGAAAAGAAGACTCGGGTTAGAAAGAAGATATAGCGATGGAAAGCACGGCTTTTGAAGTGAGAGCAAGCGTCAAATATGTGCCTATGTCTCCACGCAAGGTGCGTCTGGTCATAGATCAGGTGCGCGGTCTGGCGGCGGACGAGGCGCTGGCCATCCTCAAGTTCACGCTAAAGGCAGCGGCGAAACCGGTGTCTAAGGTGATTGCGTCGGCGATTGCTAACGCCGAGGAGAACTTTGGGCTGTCCAGGGAGGATCTATACGTCTCGCAGATATTCGCTGACGTTGGCCCTACTCACAAGCGGTGGAAGGCCGGAGCAAGGGGGAGAGTCAAGCCCATCTTGAAGCGCTCGTCCCACATCACTGTTGTTCTTAAGGAAATGGAAGTTGGAAGCTAGACGTTGGAGGGTGGAAGGACTGCCGACCAATACTTCGACTGGGCTCAGTATGAGCTGAAGGGAGGGTCAATTGGGGCGTAAGGTACATCCCCTGGGCTTCAGGCTGGGGATCATCAAGGATTGGCAAGCGCGATGGTTTGCCACTGGAGAGGAGTATGCCGATCTCTTGCAGGAGGATCTGAAAATTCGCCAGGTGATCCGGGATGAGATGGGGCAGGCTGGCATCTCCAAGATCGAGATCGAGCGTTTTCCCAAACGAGTCAGCCTCACCATTTGGACGGCCAAGCCGGGCATCATCATCGGACGCAAAGGGACGAACGTCAGGGCCTTGCGGCAGCATTTGGAGGAGTTATCGAATAAGAAAGTCCGCATTGATGTCCAAGAGGTCGAACGGCCCGAATTGGATGCCTATCTGGTGGCCGAGAACATCGCTTCCCAGTTGCAGCGGCGGATTTCCCACAGCCGGGCGATGAAAAGAGCGGCAACCCAGGCGGTGCGCATGGGTGCCGAAGGTGTCAAGATCGGTTGTAGCGGTCGCTTATCTGGGGCGGAGATGGCTCGCCGGGAGTGGGTGATGGAGGGGCGGGTGCCTCGTAATACGCTGCGAGCCGATATTGATTTTGGCTTTGCCGAAGCGCTGACCACTTATGGCCGCATCGGCATCAAGGTCTGGATTTACAAAGGCGAAGTCTTGCCCGAGGTGGCGGAAGCAGCGGCCAGTTGAACGGGTTTAGGTGTGAAGCACTTTCAAACTGCGTTGCACCTGGCCTGCCA
>CAZQDO010000589.1:0-2550 GCA_964592085.1 uncultured Anaerolineae bacterium
GGCTGGACCTGACAGGCCGATAGGCCTTCGTAAGATGAGCCCGATGGCTTCAGCCCCGGGCGGGGTGGCGCCGGGAAGGCTGCCAGGGGCTTCGCTCCGCTCAAGCCCCTGGCTCAATCTACAAAGCCCCGTTGGGGCTGGATTGGATAGGCCGATAGGCCTTTGTATGCTTAGCCCGACGGCTTCAGCCCCGGGCGGGGTCATGACGGAAAGCCAACCGTTGTTGCGCGGAACGGCACTAGGTATGTGGGGCCTGCGCGTGAGTGCAGGCCCCACTCACAGTGCTTGATGGATAGCCGTATGACACCCAAAGAAAGAATGTTCAGGGCTTTGCAGGGAGAACAGCCCGACGTGGTTCCGGCAGCGCCCGCTTATCCTGGTCTCTTCCTCGCCGACTTCGAGCGGGCTTTTTACGTTGAGCAGTACCGGCTTCGAATGCGCGGACGCTCGCGGTATCCGGTTGATCACGACGAGGATACCCGCTTTCGCGCGCGGGCGAGGGTTCAATCCTATGGCATCTTCAAAACGCGGCCCGACTGGATTGAAGTCACCCGAGGTGCCGGCCGCGCCTGGGCTGAGCAAACCGACATCGTGTTGCAGGACGGTATCCTCTATTACGAGGACAAGGTGTCGGGGGCGCGCCTGCCGATGCACGCAACCTCCCTTCCTCGTGGGGATCGGCGGATGGTGGTTGGGAACAGGGCGGATCGAGACCTGTGGGATACTTCGGAGCAAGTGTGGAGCAAGGAGCAGGTTGACGCACGCCTGCCGATTCTGAGCGCGGACGAACTGCTGGCGCAGGGGGACTTTGACCTACCCCAACAAATAGTGGCCGACTACGGTGACCACTACTTCATCTCCACCATCCTCGACACGCCCTTTTCCGATGCGTACGACCTGTTGGGTTTCCAGGGACTCATGCTGATCCAACATGATCGTCCGGATCTGCTCCACTACCTCTTGGAGAGGCAACTGGCGAAGACGCAGCAGGTTATGGAAGCCTGGGCTGCCATAGGCATCCACGGTGTCTACGTGCAGGAGGTTTTCACCGGGGCGGACCTGATCTCGCCACGCAGCTACGACGAGTTTGTGTTCGCCTACAACCAGCCCTACTTCCGCCACATGAGCGGACTAGGGCTGCTGCCCATCCACTACGTGTGCGGAGACGTCGTCCCCCGTTTGGACCGCATTGCCCAGTTGGACATCGCAGCCGTGGCGGTTGAGGGGAGCAAGAAGAGCTTCACCATTGAGATTGAGGATGTGGTGAGCCGTGTCAATGGGCGGGTGGCCGTGTTCGGCAACATTGATGCCGTGCGGTTCGGCCTCCACGCCAGCATGGAAGAGATGGCGGCGGAAGTCAAGCGCCAGATGCGCATTGGAGCCCGGTCGAAAGGCTTTGTGGTCAGCACGGGGAGCCCGTTCCCCCTGGACACCAATCCCCGCCTGATAGACACGCTGGTGGCGACTGCACATTCGCATAGAACGCAGATGCCGCTTCGCCTACACGCAGATGCCGCTTCGCTTACACACAGAACACACTGACTTCAAGGAGGACTTCACAAATGACCAACCGGCAACTTGTTGCGCATGGTACCGTTCTAACCGTTGACGAACAGGATACTATCATCCCAGACGGCGCGGTGGCGATTAGCGGAGACCGCATCCAGGCAGTTGGCGCCTACGACGAGATTGCGCCGAAATACGCTGATGCAGAGACGATTGATGCCCAGGGCATGGTGGTGATGCCGGGCCTGGTCAACACGCACGTCCACCTTTCGATGACGATGACGCGTAGCATCGCCGATGATATCAAGGCGGTGCAATGGCTTCCTGTGATTTGGGCTGTTGAGAAGCACCTGACGCCTGAGGTTGTCTATGCCGGCGCGATGTTGGGCATCGCAGAAATGATCGCCAGTGGTACGACAACCTTCAATGACCACTATTTCATGATGGAGCAGGTCTCGAAGGCGGTTGAGGAGACGGGGGTGCGTGCCGACCTGGCAGAGGGGATCCTGGAGAATCGCGACAAGAAAAAGGGGCAACGCCAGTTGGAAAACGGTAAGGTGTTCGCTGCCGAACATAACGGGCGTGCTGAGGGGAGAATCCGCACGCGGATTGGGCCACACGCACTCTACACTTGTTCAACAGATCTCGTCGTGCAGGCCCGACAAGCGGCGAACGAGCTCGGTGTGGGGATGCACATGCACGTCGCGGAGAGTGCCCTGGAAATGAAGATGGTAGGCAAAAAGGCCCTGGGCAACACTTCGGTACAGCACCTCGACGCGCTTGGCGTGCTTGGGCCAGACTTCGTGATGGCACACGGTTTGACGATAAATGAGCAGGACATCGCCATTCTCGCCAAACAGGGCGTGGGCATCGCCCATTGTCCCCAGGCGTATGCGAAAGTTGGTGGTGCGCCATTCCCGCCAGTCGAAAAGTGGCTTGCCGCCGGCATTGATGTGGGGTTAGGGACAGACGGCGTTGCCAGCAACAATGACCTCGATCTGATTGAGGAGATGCGATTCGCGACAATGGTGCGTAAGCTTCTTG
>CAZQDO010000589.1:2560-3097 GCA_964592085.1 uncultured Anaerolineae bacterium
GTGCTGCCTGCCCGCCAGATGATCCGAATGGCGACCATCAACGGCGCACGGGTGCTAGGGCTGGAAGATCAGATTGGTTCGCTCGAAGTCGGCAAGAAAGCGGATATCATCCTGATTGATTTCCGCAAGCCGCACCTGACGCCACGCCATAACATCCCAGGTCATCTGGTTTATAGTGCAGTCGGGTCTGATGTAGACACCGTTATCGTTGACGGTCGCATGTTGATGCAGGGCCGAAAATTCCTAACGCTCGACGTCGAAGAGGTGATGGATCGGGGGCAGGTGGAGTTTGAGGCAATGCTAGGTCGGGCGGGCTGGAAGCCTACAGATGAAGAACCTAGAATGGGCTTAGCGGCCTCGTTGCGTTTGAAGTTGACACAGCAATCGCTCAGTGTGATGCAAGTGCTAGTCGGTGAGCGCGAGCCAGACCCAGAAGAGACTCTTTGAGGAAAGGAGCGCCGCGAAAAGTGCAAGCTTATCTCTTGAAACGTTTTTTCATGACCGTTCTGGTACTACTACTGGTGATTACCTTTCTGT
>CAZQDO010000590.1:0-3087 GCA_964592085.1 uncultured Anaerolineae bacterium
TGGAGCGAGGGATGGTGTTGGCGAAGCCTGGTTCGATCAAGCCGCACACGGCGTTTCAGGGGGAAGTGTATGTGCTGAGGAGAGACGAGGGTGGGAGGCACACGCCGTTCTTTGCGGGGTATCGGCCGCAGTTTTTCATTCGGACGTTGGACGTGACGGGAGCGGTGGAGTTGCCGGAGGGAGTGGAGATGGTGATGCCAGGGGACTACGTGAACATGGACGTGAAGCTGATCGAGCCGGTGGCGTTGGAGACTGGGTCACGGTTTGCTATCCGGGAGGGTGGTCGGACCGTTGGTTCTGGCGTGATCACCAGAGTTCTCGATTGAGGGAGTGTAAATGGCTAAGAAGGCTATACGACTTACAATTACCCTTGCCTGTAATGAGTGCAAGGAACGTAATTACACCAGCAGTAAGAACAGGAGAAACGACCCCGGCCGTCTGGAACTGAGAAAGTACTGCCCCCGGTGTCGAACTCATACACCTCACAGGGAAACAAAATAACCGATGACAAGTGGCCGTTAATGGCATCGGCACGAGCCATTTGCTACACAGGCCAGTAGCTCAATTGGCAGAGCAGCGGTCTCCAAAACCGCAGGCTGTGGGTTCGATTCCTACCTGGCCTGCCAAAGACATCGAGTCAAGACACCGTCTCCTGAGGCGGTGTCTTGAACGATAGGGTTGGTTATCACTGAGCAGGAGAGAAAGAGTGGCCAAAGCATCCGTTAAGAAAGACAATTTCCTCGTTAGATACCTTAAAGAAACCAGGGCAGAGCTGAAGAAGGTCAGTTGGCCCACCCGTCAAGAGGCGCTGAACTTAACCGCCATCGTGGTCGGCTTCACGATTTTCATGGCCGCTCTCTTAGGTCTCATAGATTACATCTTCGCCTGGGCACTCGGCCTGATCATCAGATAAACACTATGGCGGGTATGAATTCGATTGCCTTTTGCCTGGGCAGGGCAGGGAGTATCTCCTAAGCGAAAGCAAAGTTAACATGGAAGAGCCGGTAGAAGAGCTAGAGGCAAAAGAAGAAGAGAGAGAAAATCCAGAGCTGGACGGGAGAGCCTGGTACGTGATCCACAGCTACTCCGGCTACGAGAACAAGGTGAAAACCAATCTGGAACAGCGTATCGAGTCCATGGGGATGCAGGACAAGATATTCCAGGTGGTCGTGCCCACAGAAGAGGAGATCGAGGTAAGAGACGGCCAGCGACGGATCACCGAAAAAAAGATCTTCCCCGGTTATATCCTGGTGGAGATGCTCATGACCGACGATTCCTGGTACGCAGTTCGCAACACGCCTGGAGTGACCGGCTTCGTCGGCATGGGCAAAAGGCCCACCCCTCTGCGCCCTGAGGAAGTCCAGAGGATCATGAAGCGCATGGAGGAAGAAGCGCCGAAGATCAAGGTGACCTTCCGCCCAGGACAAAGGGTCAGGATCGTAGATGGTCCCTTCACCGATTTCGTAGGCAACGTTGATGACATAGATATGGACAAAAGCAAGGTTCGCGTACTGGTCGCCTTTTTTGGCCGGGACACGCCCGTTGAACTGGATTTCCTGCAAGTGGAAAAAATGTAGATTCGTATCCAGCAGAGGCGGATCCCATGCCGCCGGTCCGCGGGCGTGGGAGCCCGCTCTTGCTCATGAGGGGAGAATGAATGGCTAAGAAAGTTAAAGCGATTATCAAACTACAGATTCCGGCTGGCAAAGCCAATCCAGCCCCACCTGTCGGGCCGGCGTTGGGGCAGCACGGCATTAACATCATGGCCTTTTGTAAGGAATACAACGCTCGCACGTCGAGTCAGGTAGGCAGCATCATTCCTGCCGAGATCACCGTTTACCAGGATCAGTCTTTCACTTTTGTGACCAAGACCCCGCCTACCGCCGACCTGTTGCGGAAGGCCTGTGGCATAGAGAAAGGGTCTGCTGAGCCTCTCCGAAAAATGGTGGGCACCCTCACTCGGGAGCAATTGCGAGAGATTGCCGAGTTGAAAATGAGAGATCTCAATGCACTGAACCTGACCGGCGCCGAGCGCCAGATCGAAGGCACGGCCCGCAGCATGGGAATCAAAATCGTAGATTAGTATATCCGGGGAAAAAGATGTCAAAAAAAGGCAAAAACTATCTGGAAGCGCGCGAGCAGGTGGATCGAACAAGATACTATCCGCCCCAGGAAGCTATTGAGCTGGCCAAGAGGACCTCGTACGTTAATTACGACGCCACGGTGGAGGTACACATGCGCCTGGGGGTGGATCCTCGCCACGCCGACCAACAGGTGAGAAGCGTGGTGCTCTTACCTCACGGGCTGGGCAAAGAGGTACGTATTCTGGTCTTTGCTGAAGGCGAAGCCGAGAAGATCGCCCAGGAGGCTGGGGCCGACTACGTAGGCAGCGACGATCTAGTCAAGCAAATCCAGGATGGCTGGCTAGACTTCGATGTTGCCATATCCATACCCCAGATGATGGGCAAGGTAGGCAGGCTGGGCAGGGTCCTGGGGCCAAGGGGACTGATGCCCAATCCCAAAGCGGGCACCATCGTCCCTGCCGAGGATCTGCCACGGGCCATCAAAGAATCTCGCCTGGGCCGGGTGGAGTTCAGGGTTGATAAGACGGCCAACCTGCACGTGCCCATCGGTAAGGTCAGCTTTACGACGGGGAAACTTCTGGACAATATGGCGGCCCTGTTTGAGGCAGTCAAGAGAGCCAAACCTGCCAGCGCCAAAGGGCAATATGTCAGGAAAATTACCCTGGCCACGACCATGGGGCCGGGCATCAAACTCGACACTTCTGAGGCACTGGCTCTGGAAGCAGTCTAAATCCGAAATATAAGGGACATAGGTAGTAGCGACTTCAGTCGCTGGGAACGACTGAAGTCGTCACTACCACAAGTTGTAGCCATAGCCTAATCGAATATACGAGCCTGAGACAGCAGGTGCGCAGAGGCGCTTAATCAAAGGCCTGCCGAGGCAAAGACCATGAAAAGATGGCTTTTCTACAAGTCTTTGTGTCGGCAGCACAAAGACTTTTGCTTTCTAACCCTTGCGAAGCATACTATAGAGAATAAGTCAAGTTTCCATCTGTACGTTAAC
>CAZQDO010000591.1:0-3087 GCA_964592085.1 uncultured Anaerolineae bacterium
CACGGCTTTGATGTCGCCTACGTGCCTTTGAAACACGCCCCGCGTGATAGGGAAGTACTTCTTCAGGTTCTCTACTCTAAGCAGAATCTCGTTTTCAGTGGTCATTATTTCCTCCTAACTTGCAGGCTGGCTGGGTTGTGAGCTTCTCACGTCTACCCAACAGGCTATCTCGTGACCAATGGCTACAGGCTCCAGGGGTGGCGTCTCCTCCCAGCAGCGATCAATGACATAATCGCAGCGGGGCGCGAAAGGACAGCCAGGCTTCAAATCAATCAGGTCGGGTGGTAGCCCCCTCATGGAGTACAGCCTCTCGCGGATCTCGTCCAGACGCGGCAGTGACCCCAACAGGCCGATGGTGTAGGGGTGCCGTGGGTCACCGTAGACGTCCTTGACACTGGCCCGCTCGACGATGTAGCCGGCATACATGACGATGAGCTTTTCGGCCAGTCCAGCGACCACTCCCAGGTCGTGGGTGATCCAAACGGTGGTCATGCCGATGTCGTCCCTGAGCCTCTTGACGAGATCAGTGATCTGAGCCTGAATGGTGACGTCCAAAGCAGTGGTAGGCTCGTCGGCGATGAGAATCCGGGGGTTGCAGGAGAGGGCCATGGCGATCATCACCCTCTGACGCATTCCGCCGGAGAACTGGTGGGGGTAATCATCGGCGCGGTTCCCTGCCTCAGGGATGCCCACCATCTCCAAGAGCTCCACGGTGCGCTCGCGGGCCTGGTGCTTGTCCATGCCCATGTGTAGCTCCAGGGCTTCGTCAATCTGCCGCCCGATGGTCAAGACGGGGTTGAGGGAAGTCATGGGGTCCTGGAACACCATGGCGATCTTGTTCCCTCTCACCTGACGCACATCTTCTGGATCCATTTTCAGCATGTCCCGCCCTTCGAATAGCACCTCGCCCCCGACGATCTTGCCTGGAGGCTCAGGAATGAGGCGCATCACGGAAAGGACGCTCACGCTTTTGCCGCACCCCGATTCGCCCACTATCCCCAATGCCTCTCCCTCCTCAAGCTCGTAGGAGATACCGTTAACGGCGTGAACCACGCCGTCTTCGGTGAAGAAGCGGGTCTTTAGGCCATTTACTTCCAATAATGCCATCTCTGTTTCCTCCTATAGTTTATAGTGTCATTGCGCGGAGCGGAGCAAGCCTGCCCTGAGCTTGCCGAAGGGAAACAATCTCCATTGTTGCTTGCAATTGGAGGCAGGGGATTGCTTCGCTCCGTTCGCAATGACGCTGTGATCACGTTTGGCCGTCAGCCAGGGCTGAGGGCCTCATTGAGTCCATCACCAACGAAGTTAAAAGCGGCTACCATCGCTCCGACGATCAGCGCGGGCAACCACAGCAGCACCGGAGCCGCTGGGCTGCGCCAGAAGCTGTAATTATCAATGATCAGTGCTCCCCAACTCGGCGTCGGAGGGCGGATGCCAATGCCCATGAAACTGAGTCCTGCCTCGGCCATGATGGCGCCCCCCATGCTCATGGAAATGGAAACGACGATGGGCGTTATGGCATTGGGCAGGATGTGACGGGTGATCACCCGCCATGGCCTGGCACCGATGGCCCAGGCTGCCTCGACGAACTGCTCCTCGCGCAGGGAAAGCACCTGCCCACGGACCAGGCGGGCCATCCCCGGCCACCCCACGGCACTGAGCGCGACGATGACCACCAGAACCTGGGCGAAGCCGGCCTTGACGAACCCCTCCAGGGCCTCGAACCCCTTCAGCCAGGCCTCGATGCGGACCTGGACAGTGGCCGCAATGAGGATGGCCAACAGGATGCCGGGGAAGGCAAACAGGATATCGGCCAGGCGCATGATCACTGTTTCCACCCATCCCCGATAGTACCCGGCCAGCAGCCCGAACAGGAGACCCAGCGACACGCCGAAAAAGGTCGCCGTTGGCGCGATGATCACCGCTGTGCGCGCACCCCAGATGATGCGGCTGAGCTGGTCACGCCCCAATTCATCGGTTCCCAGTGGGTGAGCCAGACTGGGCATCTGCTCCACGGCGTCGAGGTTCTGATCGGTGTAGGAGTACGGCGCCAGCCAGGGCGCGAAGATGCCGGTGAAGAACATCACAAAGACCAGCACCAACCCCACCACCGCCAGCTTGTTGCGACTAAAACCTCGCCAGAACTCTCGCCATCGCTGGCTTTGCTCGACCTTCTCCGTCATCCTCGATGCTCTAGCCATAGCGAATACGGGGGTCAACAAAGCGGTAGCAGACGTCCACGAGAAGGTTGGCCAGGGTGTAGGCCACCGCCACCAACAGGGTATAGGCCATGATCACCCAATAGTCCCGCGCTCCGAAAGCATCCCAGACCAGTCGGCCGATGCCGGGGATGCCGAAGATGCTCTCGGTGATGATGCCACCTCCCACCAGGCCGCCCAACATCAGCCCAAAAATGGTGAACAGGGGAATCAGGGCGTTGCGCAGGGCGTGAGCAGCGATCACGGTACCCTCTCGCAGGCCCTTGGCCCGTGCCGTGCGCACGTAGTCCTGACCCAGCACCTCCAGCACATTGGCTCGCGCCTGGCGCACAAAGACGGCCGCCGGGCCGATGGCCAGAACCAGGGTGGGCATGATGATGCGCTGGCTAAAGATGCCGTCCCATCCGCCAGATGGCAAAAGATGGAGCCGGGCTGCCAGGAACCACATAGCCATGGGTGCGATGGCGAAGACCGGCAGGGAGATGCCAGCTACCGTGAGCGACACGATCAGGTAATCCACTAGATTGTTACGGTTCAAAGCGGCCAGAATTCCCAGGGGGATTCCCACCGCCACGCCCACTGCCATGACCACCATATTGAACTGGACGGTCACGGCCAGGCGTTTGGCTATCAACCGGCCCACGGGCTGGTCGCGATACAGCAGAGATTCGCCAAAGTCACCGTGCAGTGCCTTCCAGACGTAATCGGTGTATTGGACCAGGAAGGGCCTATCCAGCCCCAGCTCGTGTCGGACCCGGTCTGCGGCCTCAGGGCTAGCGTGTTGTCCCAGCATCACTAGCACTGGGTCGCCTGGCCCGTACAAACCCAGGGCGAAGGTGATAAAGGCAATGATCAACAGTAAAAAGGG
>CAZQDO010000592.1:0-3076 GCA_964592085.1 uncultured Anaerolineae bacterium
CCTGTTTTGTGATTTACCATCACTATACAGGAGGCGTGTTGCAGGTAACGCAACAACCGAGTTGGATTCCTAAAGTATCCTCAAGTCAGAAAGCCCAGCCTTTGTGCTCTCTATCATTATAACATACACCAGGCCGAACTGCAATAGGCAAAATCCTGATTTTTGCATCAGGAAAAGGATGATAGTCGGGTAAGGAAAAGGCGCATTGGGGATAAGGAAAAGGAGAAGTAGGGGGTAAGGAAAAGGCTAATTCAGCGGTAAAAAAGGCGCAGTTGGCCTGTTTCTGTGACATCGGAGGGCGGAGAGAGGGCAATGCTGCGAGGCAGGGGTCATTCTGTCGAACCGCCACTCGTCACCCTGGACATCAACTCCAGCACCAGGTTGTGAAATGTCCGCTTGAGGCCCAGCGGATCAAATGGCAGCAGCATCTTCACAGGCCAGCGTTCCGGCTCGTCGGGGAACTCTGCAGCCCGGTTCAAGGCCACGGCAAACCAGTAGAGATCAAAGCCGGGATCCTTCTGTGCAGCCAGCGCCAGCAGTGAGTTCACCGATTCCTGCTGGAGAATAAAGTAGAGGTCTATGGCATCCCGAGGCTCGGCGCGGCCAAAGTAGGCCAACAGTTTGTCTACCTTCAGGTCTTGAAAGTCGTTGACCCAGACCCCGTGCTCCGAAAGAATGGGAGGCTCGAAACGAAAAGGGGAATCCAGAACCAGTTCAATCCTCAGTTTCTCCTCGCCTCTGGTCAGAAGCAGGTCCACAAAGGTGGCAAAGCGTCGGGTGACGGAAACCTGCAGCCCATGAGATGGGCAAACGGCCTCAACCTGATACGAGACCGGGAGGATCAGATCCGCCTGAGCAGTGAAAAGGTCCAGATCAAAAGACAGACGGTGCCCCAGGTAGAACTCGGCCAGGGCAGTGCCACCAGCCAGGTAGAATTGATTTTGGTCAGACAATTCGGCAAACGCGGCCAGAAACGCCTTCTGGAGAGGGGTGAGCAGTCCTTTACCTTTGAGCATGGACCCGGGCCTCCAAGAAAGCTTTCCATAGTTTATAGAGATGTGGCGGGAGGTTGAGATCGTCTAAGAGAGAAGCAACCTCCCCAAGATCCAAACTGCGGATGTCCTGTGCCCGTCCATGTAACAGCACCTGCTGGATGTACCATTTGCGCTGAAAGGGGTCGGCCAGGTCCAGGCTGTCGGTACTCCACACAATGTGAGGGGGAGGCACAGTCCGCATGACTGGTTTATGCTGATCAGCCATATTCGTCTCCTGGGGGTCGTTTTTGTCCCAAGCCAAAACCGTTAGCGCCCTGCACGTACCTCGAAGCTAGACGTGAGCTCGGTCACACCTCTGATCGTGGCCGCCACGGAACAATATCTCTCTTGCGACAAAGTGATGGCACGTTCCACCCTCCTGGGGTCCAGGTCGTGGCCGGAAACGACGTAGTGCAGATGAATGTGAGTGAAGGCATACGGCGGATCGGGCGCTTGCTCCGCATCGGCAGTGATACACAAATCCGACAGCTTTTGGCGCTGCCGTTTCATGATCATCACCACGTCGTATCCGGAGCACGCAGCCAGACTCAAGACCAGGAGATCGGACGGTTTCACCGCCGTCCAGTCCGTCCATGCCTCGTCTCCATCTTTGGCCCAGTGCCCCGTTACGACCACGTGTCCCTTGCTGTCTCGGCCGATGAACATCTGAGTGTCACCGCCAGCCCATTTCAATGCCAGTTGTCCCATGACTTACTCCAATCTCGTTTTTCCCACTCCGTCATCAGCGTAAACTTAAGCTCTGGGCCCTGTCCCTTCGACAAGCTCAGGGCAGGCCCCGGGGCGGCCCGAGGACGGGCCTTCGAGCCTTAAGACTTACTCCAATTCTTGCCCTTGAGCCGCCATGGTCACCCCTCTTCGTAGGAACCGATTTGGTATGGGTCATCGCCATAATACTTTGGCTCTGTGCCCATGATGGTGACGTCCATCACCGCCTTCGCCCTGGCCAGGTATTCTCTCAGCTTGACTTTGGTCGTTATCGCTCCGGACACATCTTTTGCCGCGTAACCCACGGCGCTGATTCCGTGGGCACGAGCGATGTAAATCGCCCTCTCACAATGAAACTGTTGGCTGATGACGGTCAGCGACTTGATGTTGAACACCTTGCTGGCCCGCACCACAGAATCCAGGGTCGAGAATCCCGCGTAATCCAGATAGATGTCCTCGGCGTGAACGCCTGCGGCGATGAGGGCCTCTTTCATGTCCTGGGGTTCGTTATAAGAAAGCCTCGAATTATCGCCGCTCACCAGCACGTATCTGATCTTCCCCGCCCGATATAGCTCAGCGGCGGCGTTGATTCGGTTCACAAAATACAGGTTAGGGTGCCCGTAGGCAGATTTGCTGGTGCCCAGTAGCAACCCTACGTCATTGTAGGGCAGGCTGCTGAGATCGGTGGCGACGTCCTCCCCAAACCCATCAATGTACAAGTTGGCCAGGAGCAGGAACAGCATCCCGCCTAGCCCAACAGCGCCGATCAAGGCCAAACATTTCTTTTTGTTAATCCTCAGTTTCATCATCATTACCCGACATGGCAATCAGAAACCAGGTTTTTCTCTTGACGAGATATTCCTGAGCGTTCCATGCATCGGAAGAGCAATCACTGACTTGGTTCAGGCGACAAAAAAACCTGGTTTCTCTCTAGCTACCGGGCACAGCGGAAGCCAACGTCGTCATTGGCCAGGGTCATGGAGCTGGCACTCCGCTCGGTGGTGCGCACCAGATTCTGGTCGCTGAACCAGCCGCCCCCCCGGATCACCCGGTATTTCTCCCCGAAATAGGGAGAATAGAAGTCACCGCCAGGATATGCCTTGAACCAATCGGTGGTCCACTCGGCCACGTTGCCCGCCACGTCCAGCACACCGTAAGGGCTGGCCCCGGCGGGGAAGCTCCCCACAGCGGTGGTGCCGCGATTCCCTGCCTCCTTGGCGTTGGCCCTGGCCGTATCCCACTGGTTGCCCCAGGGATAGACGCGCGCATCGGTGCCCCGCGCCGCCTTTTCCCACTCCGCTTCGGTAGGCAACCTC
>CAZQDO010000593.1:0-3054 GCA_964592085.1 uncultured Anaerolineae bacterium
TGTATGAGAAAGCGCTGCCAGTCAGTTCATCATGGGAAGAACGCCTGGTTACAGCCGCTAGGGCAGGGTACGATTTCATCGACATCTCTATTGACGAGAGCGCTATGCGGCTGGCACGCCTGGACTGGCCAGCCTCCGAGCGGGCGGCGTTACGCCAGGCTATCGTTAATAGCGGGGTGCCTGTTATGACGATGTGCTTGAGTGCCCACCGCAAGTATCCACTGGGCAGTCACGCGCCCGAGATTCGCCGGCAAGGGCTGGACATCCTGCGCAAGGCGATTGAATTTGCGGGAGACATTGGGCTGCGCATCGTCCAAGTGATGGGCTATGACGTCTTCTATGAACCCAGTGATGAGGGAACTAAGGCTCGCTTCATAGAAGGCATCCAGCAAGGGGTGCGCTGGGCAGGCCAGGCCGGGGTAATGCTGGGGCTGGAGAATGTAGATAACCCATATTTGGAGTCCATTGGCAGGGGCTTGCGTTTGGTGCGGGAAGTCGACTCGCCCTGGTTCCACCTCTATCCCGATATGGGCAACCTGGCTGCGGCCGGTTATCACCCGCCTGATGAGATCTTGTTGGCCAAAGGTCATTTGTTGGCCATCCACGTCAAAGACTCTTTGCCCCAAGTGATACGCGGGGTGCCTTTTGAGACAGGGATTGTCCCCCTCTCAGAGACGTTCCAGGCACTGGCCCAGATTGGCTTTTGGGGTCCAATGGGTGTAGAGATGTGGGCAGATATGGATGCTGGTGGCAATCCCCTGGCCTCCGCCATGGCGGCCCGGGATCTGGTGAAACGCCTGACCACTGCGGCTTGGCCCGAATACAGCCGGCCTGGCGACTGTTCCACGGGCTGAAGTCCGGCGAAAGCACATAGTTGAAGATGGTCGGACACTATGTGTTCCTGACCTGGATATCTTCTAGACCTTATTAGGCCGCGTCCAAGAATAACTTTGTGCATTTTGAAATATTTCACTCGGAATTTTGGCCTGAAAATAGGAAGTTATTTCTGGACGCTTCCTTAGGAGGAGTTATGAGCGCTACAGATCCGACTATAGATTCAGATACCGGAGTGATTATCATACCGGGTGATCGCTACTTTCCAGAAGGGGTAACCGTGGCCGAGGGCGGCACGTTCTTCGTCGGCAGCATGGAGGAAGGCTGCATTATGAAGGTACCGCCCGGGGCGAAGGAGGCGGAGCCTTTCATCGAGACGGGAGCCAATGGGCTGGTGTCGGTGCTGGGTCTGTATGCTGATGATGCACGCGGCATGCTGTGGGCCTGTTCTTCCGACGCCGGCGACGGAAAGCTGACAGGCAGCGCCCCGGTTGGCGTTAAGGCTTTTGATCTGAAGACCGGAGAGGCCAAAGGTAGTTACGATTTCCCTGGTGGCGGTTTTGCCAATGACCTGACGATTGACGACGAGGGCAACCTGTACGTGACTGACTCCTGGACGCCGCGCATTCTGCGGTTGCCTGCCGGAGGCTCAGCGTTGGAGGAATGGATAAACGATCCTCAACTGGGCGTTGAACAGTGGAGCCTGAATGGTATTGATTTTGATAAGCACGGCGGGGTGATCTACTCTGTCAACCAGAGGGCCGGTAAGCTGTTCTGCATTGCTATCGAGCCGGATGGCAGTGCCGGCGCGGTGACACTCATCAGCACGTCACAGGAGTTGAGGCGGCCCGACGGCCTGAAGGTTATTGGCCGCAATACCCTGGCCACGGCCGAGGGGGGAGCGGGCGGCATGGCAGTCATGGCCATTGTTGGCGATACGGCTGAAGTGACGAGGGTGTCGGAGGGTCTGGATGGCGTGACGACCTTCGCTTTCTACAGGGGCAGCGCCTGGGTCGTCGAAGGCCAGTCCGATCACTTCTGGGACCCGGCTAATGCCGGACCTGATGCGACATCCCCATTCCGCATCATCGAGGTCCCGTTGAACCTGGGTGACGGCTAGACAGGAAAGGGGGGCGGGCTTCGTCCTACTGTTGGCATTCCCCTGTTCGACCGCCGTTTGGACATATTTGTCCTCCTCCCTGAAGAGCTACTTTGGTTTCTTCAATTCAGTACAGGCCCGTTCTGCCTCTTACCAGGCTGGATCAGTCTAAATAGTATCTTAGCCGGTGGAAGTAAGAGGAGAATGTCTGCGCATTCTCATCGCTATCGCTGGACTGGCTCCTCCTCGGGGCCTGAGACGGAGTAAGCGCAAGTCTATGGAGGTATGACTATGTTGTTGAAAGAACTTCGGGAGGACGTTTGGAAGTGTAATCTGGAGTTACCCAAAAATGGTCTGGTCAAGATGACCAGTGGCAACGTAAGCGGCCGTGATCCAGAGTCCGGTTTGGTCGTTATCAAGCCCAGCGGCTACAGTTATGAGGAGATGGCCCCCGCGGATATGGTGGTGGTTGATCTGCAGGGGAACGTCGTTGACGGACATCTAAAGCCATCGGTGGACACGAGCACACACCTATACGTCTACCACCATCGCCCCGATGTTTTGGGCATAGCGCATACCCACTCGCCGTATGCGACCACCTTTGCCGCTTTGGGTCAGCCAATCCCAACTTGCCTGACCGCCACCGCGATGATGGGCGGCGAGATCCCACTGGGTGGCTACGTGTCCATTGGGGACGAGGCCATTGGGGAAGAGATCATCCGCAAAATCGGGAACTCGCTAGCAATTATCATGCAGAATCACGGTGTGTTTACCATCGGCCCGTCGGCTAGGCTGGCAACCAAGATAGCCGTAGAGGTGGAAGAAGTCGCTATGATCACCCATATGGCCCTGCTGCGCGGTGAGCCGATCATGCTGACGCAAAAGCAAGTGGCAGAGGTGGCTGACATGTACTCGAACATCTATGGCCAACGATAATCCGGCGATTATCCCACCGGAGTCAGAGATATCCCTTATAAACATTATAGAGGATTAGTTATGGCCCCATCTAATGTCAAAGTCGAAACTGATACTCCAACCGTAGCAGCCGACAGCGAGTATCTCCTGACTGAACTACCGCGCGAGAAGCTGGCCTGGATGTTGCAGAAAATGTGCGAGATTCG
>CAZQDO010000594.1:0-3046 GCA_964592085.1 uncultured Anaerolineae bacterium
AGCACGGAGTGGCTACCAGTGATGCCCATCGGGTGCTGGACAATCTGCTGGCCCGCGCTGGTGGTGGCCTGCTGCCGCTAGGTGGGGAGGGGGAGCTGTTTCGTGGCTACAAGGGGTATGGACTGGCGCTGCTGGTGGACATCCTGAGCGGGGTGCTGCCAGGAGCCGGCTACGCCAACACCATCTATCCCAAGACGCCAGAGGGAAAGCCACTGCCGGCCAACGTGGGCCACTTCTTTGGCGCGATCCGCGTGGATGCCTTCCGTCCCCTGGCTGAGTTCAAAGCGATCATGGACGACATCATCCGCCGACTGAAGGGCAGCGCCAAGTCAGAGGGAGCGGAGCGGATCTACATCCACGGAGAGAAGGAGTTCGAGGAAGAGGAGCGCCGTCGGCAGGAGGGGATTCCGTTGCATCCTAAGACGGTAGCGATGATGCAGCAAATTGCGGGAGAGTTGGGAGTGGAGTACGACCTGTAGGAAACGGGGGAACTCAGGGGAACTTAGAGGAACTCGGAGGAGAACGTATTGTGTTTACGCTGCCTATCTCTAGATCGTATGCCACTTTGCTGTACGCGCTACTGGCAGTCTGGGTCGCATTGCTGATCCTGGGCTTCGTCTTTGGGAAGCTCGACGAGGATCGGATCAACCGCATCCCTCGGCTTAATAAGATCCTCTCGTCGGCTATCCTGGTGGTGTGCGCGCTGATCTGGTGGCTGGCCGGCACGTCCGGCACGCCGCTGGCGGCCTATGCCGCGCTTCTCTTTTTCGGCATGGCCTCCTCATTTCTGGGCGACCTGATCATGGCCCAACTGCTGCCGCTGCCTCAGCATGTGCTCTTCGGAATGGGTGCTTTTGGCGTGGCCCACGTGCTGTACATCAGCGGCTATCTGCGGCTGGGGGGCGTGTTGGGGTTGCAGGACGGACGGGCGCGAGCCATTGGGTTGGCAGCCCTCCTGGTCCTGGCGGTGGTGCTGTGGTGGACGCTGATCCGCTCGCCGCAGACCGACGCCGTGCTCAACTATGGCTCGCTGGGGTATGCCCTGCTGCTGGCAGCCATGGCAGGGCTGGCGGTGAGCCTGGCGCTGCAAAAGCCTCGCTTCGTGCCGCTGGCAGTGGGCGCGGTGCTCTTTCTCGTCTCTGACGTATTGCTGGGGCACCGGCTGTTTCAGGGAGGCACCTTCCTGCTGGTGGGCGACCTGGTGTGGATGACCTACATCGTGGGGCAACTGCTCATCGTGTTCTCCACGGCGACGGGGCTACAGATGCTGTAAGGCAGGAACCCAACGCGGTGATAAAACTTTTCTAGGAGGATTTCCCAATGGAACCACGAGTCAAAGAATTGATGCGAGAGCTCTTCGAGAGCTACCTGAATTCGGTGGAGGCCATCCTGGACATGGGACTCACACCGGAGGACATGGGCAAAGTCGGCGGGAAATTGCAGGCGTCGGTGAGCGAATACTTCACCACCCTGCACTGGCACGACGACAACCACCTGCGTCAGATGCTCCACACCCGCCAAGCCCTGGATCCGCATTGCCTCGATCTGATGGAGGCAGGGCAGGTGAATTACGCCCTGAACCTGTGGAGCGAAGCACGGGGCCGGCTTATCGCCGAGTTGATCGGCGTCACGGCCGGGCAACTGGATGCTCATCCGCTGGGCGAGGAAGAGTGGTCCATCGCCGAGATTGCCCGCCACGTGGCTGGGAGCGATGCCTGGTTTGTGGAGAACCTGCGGGCAGCAGCCGGACGGTAGCGGCCAGAGTCATCAACAAAACAACAAGGAACTGAGCTCTATGGCTACAAATGCCCCCAGCATCAGCTTTAACCGGGGAATACCCTGTGTAGAGGCTTTTCCCACAAGCCAAATCCAGGAGTGTGCGACGGCTGTCCTGGCCGCCGATGGCGCCACTGTTCTGCAGTACGGCAAGCCCACTGGCTACATGCCACTACGGGAGACCATAGCCGGGTGGCATGGAGCCAGCGCCGACGAGGTTCTGGTCAGCAATGGCTCCCTCCAAATCCAAGAGTTCCTCTCGGCACTCCTGTTGCGCCCAGGCGACACCGTCTTCGTTGAGGAGCCGAGCTACGACCGGGCCATCACCATCTTTCGACGGCACGGGGCCAACGTCATAGGCATACCTCTGGAGCCCGATGGTCTGGACATCGAATTTCTGATCACCCAATTGCAGAAGATGACGCCGAAGTTCCTGTACCTCATCCCCGATTTCCAGAACCCTACCGGCGTAACCACGTCGCTATCCAAACGAGAGGAGATCGTCCGTCTGGCAGAGGAGCACGATTTCCGGATCGTAGAGGACAGCCCCTACCGGTCTCTGAGGTACCGGGGCTCCGACGTACCGCTCACGAGAAACATGAACCCCGACCGGGTGCTTCATCTCTCATCCTTCACCAAGACTTTGAGTCCCGGTGTGCGAGTGGGATACCTCGTTGCTCCTGGAAGCATCGTCGAGGGCTTGGCCAAGATTGCTACGGACACTTATGTCACCCCAGGACTTCTTGCCCAGGGGATCGCCTACGAGTTCTGCCGTCGAGGATGGCTGGAACCCAACATAGAGAGGCTGAAGGGGATTTACCGACCCAAGCTAGAGGCTACGACCGCAGCGCTGCGAGAATATCTGCCTGAAGCTGATTGGGCCGAGCCAGAAGGTGGCTTCTTTTTGGGTCTCACCCTGCCTCCGCCGATGAACGCGGCCAATTTGCGAGAGAGAGCAGAAAAGGCGGGGCTAATCCTATCCGACGGTCGAGGCTTCTTCCCACAAGGGGGTGGGGAGAGGTTCCTGCGCTTGGCTTTCACTGCCCTGTCAGAGTCTGAGATCCGTGAGGGCGTCTTTCGCCTGGCCGGGTTGGTATCCCGCTAAGCAACGATATTGAACCACGTTGTCAAGTTAAGGAGACAAGGCAGTGCGCAAGTGGAGGGTACGGGATCGCCGGGGACGTGAGATTTATCTCACCGAGGAGCGGTGGAAGCACATTGTCGAAGGACATGAAGAGTTAAGCGAGCACCTCGACGACGTGCTGGACAC
>CAZQDO010000595.1:0-3036 GCA_964592085.1 uncultured Anaerolineae bacterium
CACCAGGGCCAGCATCACCCCCCTTCCAAAGCACCTGGCACGCCTGGCACCCAACCTCACAACTAGCCAAGTCTGCCAAGTCTGCCAAGTCTGCCAAATGCGCCACGTGTGCCAGGTACCGCAACCCACCCCGCACGCGCGTACGCAAATCTCAATTCCGATATGGTAAGTTCTGGCGGATAGCGCAGCCGGTTTTTGGACCCCTGGCGTCGCTCTCCACGTATCAGGTCGTGAGACACCAGCAGATCACAGCACAGCTCATATACCGGTCGCTCCAACCGGCCGCCGTCCACCCAGTACGTGCGCGCCAATGGCGACTCGCCCCGTCGCTGACGCCGCCAGCAGCCTAGCAGCCACCAACGTAACTCCGGCTCCTCCAGCTTGAGACCGTCGCCCCGGAAGATCAGCCCACGTGCACCATCCGGGATCTGCAGCTCAGCCCCCTGCCGGCGAGGCACCGCCAGGCGAACCACGTCGCCCAGCAGAGACCCGCCGAAGATCGGCACGTTGCGCACGCCGCCGACCACGACCTCTACCGGCGTCCTGATGCCAAGCTGGCGGCTGAGGTAGTTCGTCGCCCAGCCCACGCTGGGTCCCCCCACCGCCAGCAACCACAGCGACCCCGCCGCTTGCCAGTAGCTGATATTCCACTCAAACCACGCCCGCGCCAACGCCGAGCCCACCAGCGCCGGGCCGACCGTCGACGCCGAGGCGACGAGATAGGCGCCGGCCACGCGTGCCAGCTTACCCACTTGCCACTACCCCCGTTGCTGCGTATAATGTGCGCGATCCACCCAACGCAGCATCCACCACTACCCCCTTAGAGAGTGCTGCGGGAAAGACGCGCCTCAGCCCAAGGCGCGTCTCTCTATTTTCCGATCCAGTACAACGCCAACGCCAGGCCGATCAGAGTACCGGCCAGCAAGGTCACGCAGTATAAAAACCAAAGTCCCGCGCTCACAGCCGTATCCTCACGTCATACAACGGCGAGGCCTCCAGCGGTCGACCATCCACGTCCAGCTCCAGCACGCAAAGCCAGGGCTGAATCGTCGGCCCCGCCGCCTCGACCACGCGCCAGGCCATCACCCACGACTCAGCCTCGCCCCGCATCGAGACGATGGACGCACGCGCCTGCACGGCGATCTGGCACAAATGGACCTCCGCATAATGCGCAGGCTTCAAGCCGTAGCCATGCCCGGCCAGGGCCTGGTAAAGCACCGCCGCCGGCCGGCCGAACATCGCCACAGGCAGCCGGACCTGCGTCGCATTCTCAAGCATCCAGCCGGCAACCTCACGCCGGCCATACTCCAACCGCCGTATAGCCGCCTGAAAGCGACCCGTCGCCTCAAGCGCCCTGACTTCATCCAGGCGCGGGTTAATCCCCACGCCCCGGACGGACAAATTCGCCTCGTCAATCAAAACAGCCAGATCACAGATCATAACAATCCTCCCTCCCACAAGGGCAACTGAAACGGTGTAGGCCCCGCCGACCTGACCACCTCGTCAGCCACGTCCCACCGCTCCAGGAACTCGCGCAGCCAGCCCCGGCTACGCCCGGGCTCGTAGCTGCACACCGCAATCGTCCGCCGAGTGCCCACCGCCGCACGCGGCACCACGTACCAGTGCGACCGGCCATTGACGGCGCAGAAGAGCAGCAAATCAAATTTCTGCGACGGCCGGACGTCGGCCTGGTACCAGCCCCCGCCGTGGTGGTGATCCTTCCACCTGGCAGCTTTCACCTCGACCCGCGCACCACCGGCCCACAGATCGAAGGCGCACTTATGAGTCGTCCGCGCCACCTGGTGCCCGCGCGCGCCGAGGATCTCAGCCGCGCGTCGCTCGGCCCAGGCTGCCAGCCGCCGCCGATCGCGGACGGCCAGCGGTTGGGACTCCAGCCATTTCAGGAAAAACGCGTCCCTGACTTGCTGCTGCTTCAAGCCCTGGAAGAACAGGAATTCTTGCCAGCCAGCGCTGAGCATCGCCCATACCCCTTTCGCTGATTTGCCGATTTGTTCCCTACACCAACCGCCCCTGCACCGCGAGCGGCTTAGGCCCACCCCGCATCGGGCGAAGCTCAGGCTCAGCCACTGCCAACCGCACCAGATAGTGTGACGACCAGCCAAACGGCATGCGCTTCACCCGCAGCCCTGCAAAGTCCAGAATCTCAATGTCAATTTTCAAGTGCGAGTCGCATAACACATGCGTCGGCAACGTACCAATCTTGGCCTCAGCAGCCCAAATCGCCTGGATCACTCGGTGTGAGCGATGATGAGGCTCCCTGATCATTGCCAAATTCACCGGAAACGTCTTCGGTTCGAACGTCACGAGATTCCCTCCCCTTTGAGATTGTCTGATAAAATCGCCCGGACGACCTCGTCCAGGGTCTGCAGCAAACAACCGGACCGGTCGCGGAAATGCCGGGTACCCCGCTCCAACTGAGCATCAATCGCCAGCACCAGCAGATAAGCCCAAGCATACCGCACATCGTCCGGCTTAATTTCCCCCATGCTCACCTCCCTCACGATGATTCACACACACGTACTCCCCACGCCCAACGCGCCGGACATCCCCGACCCGCTGACCGTAACTCACCAACTCATATGACCTCGTCCGCCCAACGCCCAGCCAGCGCTGAACGTCCGCCGGGCCAAACGACGCCCCGCCCGATTGTTCGGAAACAATCGAGAGCAACGCGTCGAAATCGCCGATCCGGTCCGCCGCCCCTGAATCTGTGCTGGCCGGGGGAACCCCCGCAGGCAGCAGATCCAACGCCGCCAGGTAATCGCCGCCCGCCTCGGCCAGGGCGCGGCGAGCTTCCGCCGAGGTGGCGCGCAGATCCCGCTCACGCACCGCCGCGTTGAACGCGCGCCGGTCGAGCTGCGCTTTATCCGTTGCCTCCCGGCCCTCCCTGGTCGTCGCCTCCCGGCGCGCCTGGTCCGTCATCAAGGCGAGCACCATATAGCCCCCGCCTGCCAGGAGAAAGAACGACGCCGGGATAAACGGGGTCAGCCCCGGCCCCAGGCCGATGGCCACCGC
>CAZQDO010000596.1:0-3013 GCA_964592085.1 uncultured Anaerolineae bacterium
CCAGACTTCTAGCTTCTCGAACTTGAAAGGCATTCGTCATCAGTCCTTCGTCTTTCGTCCTTCGTCGTTCTGGGTTTGCCTTTCCTCATCTACTGGCTCCGCATTCGCTCCAAAATGGCCATCAACTTCTCGTTCCCGCCGGCCGGGGGACGCCAGTCCACCTGGATGGAACGCGCCTCTTGAGCTACCAAACTCTCGGCAAACGATTCCAGCCCGACGTTGATCCCGGCCAGGGGCTTCTGCAGCGTCGCCAACTCCACCCTTACCTGAGGTTCGATGGCTGCTGCCTCGGCGGGTTGATCGAGCGCCTGGACCAACTGACCGACGTAGTGCACCGCTGCGTCATTACTGGTTTCCACTTTGGCTCCCGCCGCCTTGAGCTGGGCAATCTGCTCCTCCATATCTTGGGGGTCTTCGTCGGTACCGACTACGACGGCCACCACCTCCAGGTGTCGCCCGGCCTTTTTTGTCGCGGCGCGCGCTTCGGCGATAGCCGGGGCCAGCTCGCTCGCGGGATTGGGATGCGAGCCATAGCCTAATACCACGTCCAGCAAAATCACCGCCACCTCCGGGTCCTCGGCCTCTTGATGGAGCCGACGGATGCGCAAATCGTTGTCCATCATAGGGTGCAAGCGGCCTATGGTGAACTCATCCTCGCCCAGATCAACGATGCTATGCTCCTGGCTGACCATCGAATTCTCCAGGACGTTTTGTCCCTTCTTGAGGGGCGCATTGGAATAAACAACCGGCAGATAGTCCTGCAGAATGAGCAAAGCCTCGTAGGCCAGGGTGCCTCCCGAGAAGAGGCCGCGCAGATAGCGCTGGCCCTTGGCAAATCGTTCAGATCTCAAGTTTGGTCCGGTTTCTTGATCGGGAGTCTTGGCAGCCAACTGCACGGCCAGGGCAGCCGCTTCGTCGAAGGTGCGGACGAAATGCAAATTGCCCAGCTTCTGGGCCGGGGGAGAGTAGCCAATGAAATCGACCACAACCGGCTTTCCCGCCGACCGGGCAGATTGCAGCAACTCTTCAGCCACTTTGGGTGCTGGTGGCTTGGAAACAAGCACGATGACCTTGGTTTCAGGATCGCGGCTGAAGAGGTCAAGCCCCTGGCGAGCGGTCACCGCGCCCACTGCCTCGGACAGGTCACGCCCGCCGGTACCCAGGGCGTGGATCAACCCGCTTCCCAACTGGTGGATGCGGCAACTGACTTGCTGCAGCCCGGTTCCCGATGCGGCGACCATACCGATCGGTCCCCGGCGCACGCGGTTGGCAAACCCCAGCCCGATGCCGTTGACGATGGCCGTGCCGCAGTCGGGTCCCATAACTAACAGGCCCTTTTCGGCTGCCATTTGTTTGAGCGAGACCTCGTCTTCTACCGAAACGTTGTCACTGAAGAGGAAAACGTGTTTGCCCAGGCGTAATGCCTCACGGCTTACACCGGCCGCGTAGCGACCCGCGACCGAGACGAGCACCCATTGGGCATCGGGCAGCATCTGGGCGGCCGATTCGAGGCTCTTGGGAAGATACTCCTGCTCGACGCCTCCCTTTCGGCGGGCAGCGAGGAGGTCGTCGACTCGACCCAGCGCAGCCTGCGCCGAGGCTTCCTCCTCGGCCCGGACCACGATGACTAAATCATCGGCCCCGGCTGATTCGGCCTCGGCGGTCAACAGGTCGCTCTGGGCCAACACATCCTTGTTGGCAGCGGTGCCCATCACCACACCCGCGTCGAGCACACCGGCCAAGTCGGCCAAGGAGCGCTGCAATTGCATCAGAACCACGGAGTCGTAATATGCACCGGAGCGAACTTCCACTTTTGTTACTGCCATAGTTATCTCCTAAAAGTTCGAATAGCTTAACCAAGGGAGTTTGGAATTAACTAAGAGAAGCATCGCACTTCTCCCTGTCGCCGGGACGCACAAGCGTCCTGGAGGACCGACACCGAGCGATGAGCTTAGGACTAAGGATTTAATAACTTACCCATTAGCCGACTGAATCAGGCCAGTATTTCGCTTGCATTTGAGGAAGTTATTTAATTCTCAATCCTTAGAGTGTGGCCAGGATGACGGAACTAATAATACCCCTTTGGTCCCAAGAAGGCCCCCTCGACTGTTTCCATGTAAGACAATTCCACTAAACCTATAGAGGGGTCTGATCAAATAGTGATAGTGAACCCACGACACGAGGACAATCTGACAACCCCTAGCCCAACAGTGGCAAAGGCGTTGCCAATTAACATAACTATGAGGAGCATAAACAGCAGAATTCGCTCCTTTGCGAATAATTCCAGTATATCACCAGTTTGAAATGATGTCAACGTAGAAACCCGTCTTCTCGGAGAAAACGGGTTTCGTTTCAAGGCCAAGCATACTCTGAAGCTTGGCGTTACTGGTCACGACTATAGTTCGCGATGATCTTCAGATCACTGTCGTGGGAAGCGCTTCCCTATTTCGAACTGGGATCGAGCTTCTTTGATAATCTCCTCGTAAAGTTCCAGGTTACGATCCTCCAGGTGATCAAAGGTCTGCGGACTCTTGCTGCCCCAGGTGATATAGCGCAGCGGGTCGGGGTCGAGTTTAGCCGCGATAATCTCCTCGCCGCCACGCGCCTGAGCCAAACGCCAGGCGATGGGATTGACGATCATGCTATGACCAAAGCTATAATTACCAACAGCGTCCTGCCCCACCAGATTGCTGGCGACCACGTAAACGTGATTGTCGTAGGCTCGGGCGGCGTTGGTGACATACCAGATGTCGTAGCTGCGCTGCAGGGCCGATGCCCTGACGATGACTTCGGCGCCTTTTACCGCTAACAGGCGAGACAGCTCTGGAAAGTCCCCATCGTAGCAAATGGTCATACCGATTTTTCCCATAGCCGTCTCAAATACATCGGCGCGGCTGCCGACCCTTGCCCAACCACCACTATCGTGCCGTTCCCACGGAGCGGGATGAGTCTTGTCGTAGATGCCAATGATCTCCCCGTCCGGCCCGATCAAGATCGCCGAATTATAAATCAC
>CAZQDO010000597.1:0-3010 GCA_964592085.1 uncultured Anaerolineae bacterium
GTAGATATCGCCCGCCAAGTGGCATCAGCCCTGGCCCACATCCACAGCCAGCGTATGATCCACCTGGATGTGAAACCCAAAAATATTTTGTTTCGCCGCCGCAGTTGGGACTCCCTGCGACCGTCAGCCCCTCAAGCCATATTGTGCGACTTTGGTCTGGCGCGAGGACCCGGCTACCCGCACCCTGACAAAAAAGCGGGCACGCTTTCTTATATGTCCCCGGAGCAGTTCCAGGAGAGCACGGAGGCCGAGGTGGCGATTGATCATCGCTCGGACATCTTCTCTTTGGGGGTGACGCTCTACGAAATGCTCACCAACCGGTTACCCTTTAACGATCCGGCCGAACTCTTATACTCAGACCCAATTCCCGTCTCAGAACTCAACCGGCGAATCTCGAGACAACTGGAGGCGATTATTCTTCGCTGTCTGAACAAAGACCCTGACCAACGATATCAAACCTCCCAGGATCTGGAACGGGGGCTAGGGGCATTGCCCTCGTCCCCCAACTGGGGTCTGCTGGCTCGCTACGGTGTGATCGGCCTGGTCTCGGCCGGCGGGCTGTTGGGGATAGGGCGTGCATGCTCTGGCATAGTGTTTGTGTCGTCTCCAACCCCCACGCCTACAAGCACGCCTGTTGCCACTCCAATTCCCACGCCCACCAGTATCCCGCAGCCGGTTATCACGCATACACTGATTCCTACCGCTACGGAAAGCATGGCGACTTCCACCCCATTGCCCACCTACACCGCCACTTCCACGCCCCAACCAACCGCCAAGCCGACTGAAACCCCAACCGAGGAGGCTGCCCCATGAGTGCTGTGCACGCCAGACCCCCGGCCAGCCCCCCATCGGCTGCCCCCCAACCTCTCAATCTGGACGTATGGGGTGGCACTGATCAGGGACGAGCACGTCCCCAGAATGAAGACACCGTCTGGCCCGATGGGCCGGGAAAGCCGCTGCCCGACGGTAGTTACCTGTTACTGGTGGCCGACGGCGTGGGTGGAGCCCAGGCCGGGGCCGCAGCCAGCCGGATCGTGGCCGATGAGATCGTACGTCACTGCCAGTCTGTACCGCTGACTAATCCGGGCCAGGTTCTGGCCCAGGCAGTGCAGGCTGCCAACACCGCGGTTTACAACTACGTGACTGGATCGCCAAGCATCAACGAGGCAGCCAGTACGGTTACTGTTGCGCTTGTCAAAGAGGGGAAGGCTCACGTAGCTAATGTTGGTGACAGTCGTACCTACCTTATCCGGGGCAGAAGCGCCAAGCAACTCACCCGCGATCACACTCTCACCCAGCAGAAGATTGAGCTGGGTCGCATCAGCCAGTCGCAAGCTGACCTGGATGAAGATCGCAACGTGATCACTCGCTCGCTAGGCTCGAATCCCACGGTGCAGGTTGACGTGTTTCCGCCCCTATCCTTGCAACCGGGCGACACGCTCCTGCTGTGTTCCGACGGCCTGACCGACATGCTCTATGATACCGACATTGCTCGCGTTGGAGGCCGGAAGCGTCCCCAAACGGCCGTTGGGCGTCTTATCGCCGAGGCCAACCAGCGGGGCGGGCATGATAATATCTCGGTCGTCATCGGGCGGATCCCAGACCGACCAGCCCTGTCCAGCTTCAGCACGTCTGCCGTGCTGACCCTTTTCGGAGGCCTGTTGCTGGTGGCAGCCATTCTGCTGGTCGTGGGTGGCCTGTTGCTAGATCGGGCTTCAGCCCCTCCATCGGCCACTGATACACCGCCTGCCCTGGTCGGTGCCGTGAGCGTGACCGCTACATCACCGCCGACGATGCTCACACCGTCGGCCACGCCGCCGCCCCAGACCGTGATCGCTGTCAGCTCGCCAGAGCGTCTTCCCACCTCCACGCCGCTGCCCACCTATACGCCAGCTCCCATCCCTACCCTGGTCGGGCCGCCGCCTGCCCCACTGCCCACCGAGGAGGTTCCGGGCACGGCCTCCGGTCAGCCCACACCTACGTCTGTCCGACCTGTTACTGCTCCTCTGGGCGCTCCGATTTTGCAGGACCCCTCCGAAGGGGCCAGCGCACTCAAGGGGATGGGCACCACTTTTAAGTGGCGTTGGCATGGCGAACTGGCTGAGGGCTGGGGCTTCGAAGTGCGCATCTGGCGCGAGGAGGATCCTGATCACTACGGCGCTTTCGATGCCCAAGAGTTGATGAAGTACCTGGCTCGTCAGCCCGATGGTGCCTACGCTGTAAGCCTGTTGGTGGAAGGCGCCTACAGTGTTCGCCAACACGGCGGGGGTGATTACTATTGGACGGTGGCAGTGGTGCAACTGAACCCTTACACGCGTATCGGCCAGGAAGCGCCTCCTCGACGATTGAGATATACAATCCCTGGACCGTCGGAAGAGCCAGAGAAACCAGAGTTGCCAATAGCCCCTTAGAAAGACTAATCTTTACCCTTCGCGGTAGAAAGAGAGACTCTCACCTCCCCAACAAGAATCGTGGAGACCTGGAATGAACAAATGCTTGCGAATTAAGCGATTGGGATACGTTCTCCTTGTGACATCCGGCTTGCTGCTGGCGGCTCTAACTTGGCCCGTTCTGGCGCACGAGGTTACTTCTTCGCTATGCACAATCGGTCCATATCCTACTTCGCCAGATAGTGGCTGGCATAGCTTCACCCCAACTGGCTGGGTGACGACCACTACCCTTGTTGCCAGCGTCCAGGTAACCGACTCGGCCGGCCTCAATCTCACCAGCGCTGTCTATGCCTATTCAACCGACGGCGGCCTTGGCTGGAGCAACTGGACGGCAGCAACAGCAACGGGGGAGGTCTCAACTGCGGCGACCATCACGACCTCATTGCTTACCCTGGGCGACGGTATCACCAACGCCGTCCGCTTTGCTATCTCCGACACGGCGGCTGTCCCGGCTACCGACTTAAGCCCAGTATACAGCATACGTATCGACTCCACATCGTCTATTACGCCCGTAACCTATTTACCAATTGTGCTCAAAAGCGCCACGGGTGATACCTACG
>CAZQDO010000598.1:0-3009 GCA_964592085.1 uncultured Anaerolineae bacterium
GGTCTGATGTGGGCGCAAGAGGACAGCGGTGAGGGCATGAACTGGGAGACTGCCCTGGCGTGGGTCCAGACCAAGAACTCCGAGAACTACCTGGGCTACGACGACTGGCGCCTGCCGAATGCCAAGGAACTTCAGAGCATCGTGGATTACACCCGTTCTCCCGATACGACCGGTTCCGCGGCTATTGACCCCATCTTCACCTGCACCCAGATCACCAACGAAGGAGGCGAAGCCGATTATCCTTTCTACTGGACGGGAACCACGCTTACGTCCTGGAATGGCTCCGGCCACAGCGGAGTCTACGTCGCATTCGGTCGGGCGCTGGGCTACATGAACGGCGAGTGGCAGGACGTTCATGGTGCTGGCGCTCAGCGCAGCGACCCCAAGGAAGGCGAGCCCAACCCGTATGGTCACGGCCCGCAGGGCGACGTCGTTCGCATCTACAACTATGTCCGGTTGGTGCGCGACGCGGGCCAATCTTCTCTGCCAGGCGATGTCAACGGTGATTGCGCAGTGAACATCGTAGATATCATGCTGGTGGCTGCGCAGTGGGGAGCAAACGAGGGGGATGCCAACTACGACTCAAGCTACGACTTGGATAATGACGGCGACATTGACATTGTGGACATCATGGAGGTGGTGGCTCACTGGGGGGAGACGTGCGGATGAATTTTGAAATGGCCTTGCTCACAATCTCAGGTTTCTCCAGCATGACCATGTGGCCCGCTGCATCCACCAGGGTGAGCTCAGCCCCAGAAATATGATCACGCAGGTAGACGGAGTATTTAGGCGGCGTCAGCCTATCGGCGGTACCGCAGATGGCCAAGGTTGGACAGCGGATCTCTCCCAGTCGCTCCATCACGTCGAAGGCGTCGCAAGCGGCGTAGTCACCGTGGAGCACTTCCGGCGGCGTCTTCAACAACCGCTGGCGCCCCAGGCGCTTCAACTGTTCCGATGCGCCAGGTCCAAAGGCGTAGTCACAGACGAGGTCAACTGTCGCCTCGAAGTCGGACAGGATGCCGGTGAGGATGGCCGGCGCCACCCTGAGGCGCGCCCCCGACCCCACCAGGATCAGCCCGTCCAGGCGGCCCGCATAATGCAGAGCAAAGTCGAGGGAGATAGCCCCGCCCATGGAGTGGCCGACCACAGTCGCCCTCTCCAGGCCCAAAGCATCGAGGAAGGCCAAGACGAAATCACGGTAGCTGGCAATGGAGCTACGACCTGACCCTTCGGAGCGGCCGTGGCCGGGCAGATCCAGGTCGTAGACGTTCGCTTCTCTTAGGCGGCGCAGCGGAGCGGGCCAGTCCAGATGACTTCCGCCCGCCCCGTGCACGAGCACCAGATTGCGCTTCCCCCGTACATCGCCCTGGTAAAGAGCGTAGAAAGTCCTTTCACCGACGACGGTCACATACGGCATACTTCGTCAGTTAGCTTGGGGCACAGCGGCGTTGAGGTCCTTGATCAAGGCCTCGACGTTGATGCCATGCGCCATAGCACCTTGCTCCACGTTCTCGAAGCGGGCTATCGCACAGCCGAAGCACATCAGGCCGTGGCGCAGGAAAACCTCCACGGTCTGGGGATATTTCTCTACCACTTCGCCTATATGCATCTCTTTGGTAATCGTCATTTAACGACCTCCTGTTGATTATTAGCCTGTCCTCTCCGGATAGGCTCTGTCTTCTAGCTCAGCAATGAACTTCTCAGCCTCCATGGCAGCCATCGCTCCTGAGCCTACGGCCGTGGAGACCTGTTTTAGTACGCGCTCCTGAACGTCGCCAGCAGCGAACACGCCGGGCACACTGGTGTGGCATCGGCGGTCGGTGACGATGTAGCCGCGCTCGTCCAGTTCCAACTGTCCACCCAGGAATCCCGTGTTGGGGATGGTGCCGACATAGATGAAGACGCCATCGGCCTCCAGCGTGGATTCTTCCTCTGTCTTGACGTTCTTGAGACGCACCCCCGTCACCCTCCCATCTCCCAGGATGTCGGTGACCACCGTGTCCCAGACGAACTTGATCTTCTCGTTACGGAAGGCGCGCTCCTGGAAGACCTTCTCCGCTCGCAGGCGGTCTCGGCGGTGCACCACGTAGACCTGAGTGGCGAACTTGGTGAGGAAAATAGCCTCTTCTAAGGCTGAATCCCCGCCGCCGACCACCACCACCTGGCGGTCCTGGTAAAAGAAGCCGTCGCAGGTAGCACAGTAGGAGACGCCCCGGCCCCTGAACTCCGCTTCGCCGGGAACTCCCAGCTTCCTGGGCGAGGTCCCAGTAGCGATAACCAGAGTCTTGGTCTCATGCTCGTCCCCGTAAGCCGTGACCTTGAAGGGGTGAATAGAAAGATCAACGCCGGTGACCTCATCCATCTGCACCCTGGTGCCGAAGCGCTCGGCCTGCTGTTGCATCAATTGCATCAACTCCTGCCCGCTCAGGCCCTGCGGAAAGCCGGGGTAGTTCTCGATCTCTGAGGTGAGGGCCATCTGACCGCCCGGCGCACTGCCGGTGATCAGCAACGGCGAAAGCTGCGCTCGTCCAGCGTAGATCCCTGCTGTAAAGCCAGCCGGCCCGGAGCCTATGATGATCAGCTCTTCCATGTCCTTTCCTCCTGGCCAATGGTGCTTAATTGTACCTGATTTCGTTACATCTGGCAAGTGTGGATTGACCCCCTCCAACAAGAAAGAGCAGCCACCGATAGCTGCTCTTCATCTTCTCTTGCACCAGATATTAATCTTCAGGTGGCCACCATCCGGCCTGAACCCACAATGAGCGCGCGCCAACGATGTCGCGCTGTTTGCTCGACCTTGCCCCGCAGGCGAGGAGGGATTCTGGCCTTCGGCATTTCGCCTCCCCAACCCTACGAGCCTGTTGGTCCGGGCGCCTGATGTCCACGCCAGTTGAGGATCACCTGAACGTAAGACTTGCGCAGCATCAATCGGTTCGCTTCAGCGTGCAACTGATCTAGTACTCCATCACGATGATTCTGATAAATCCGGGTAAAGCCGCTTGAGCTTAA
>CAZQDO010000599.1:0-2988 GCA_964592085.1 uncultured Anaerolineae bacterium
GGTTTGAGGGTTTCACGCCTGGCCTTTGGAACAGGCACACGCGGCTGGGCAGGTCGCTCAGAACAGACGGATCTGGGGGTGGACAAGCTGGTGAGTCTGTTGCGGCTGGCGTATGACCACGGTGTCACCTTTTGGGATGCCGCGGACGAGTACGGCTCGCATCCCCACGTGGCGAGAGCGTTGCAGGGAATCCCCCGCGACCAGGTGGTGATCGCCACCAAGACCGTGTCACGGACTGGCGAGCAGGCCACGCAGGACGTCGAGCGCTTTCTAAGGGAGATAGGCACCGATGTGCTCGACATCGTCCTGCTGCACTTTGTGACGCAAGCTGACTGGCCGCAGCGCCGCGCTGGCGCGATGGAGGCCCTCTCGCGAGCCCAGGAACAGGGAAAGGTGCGGGCAGTGGGTGTTTCCTGTCACGGCCTGGGTGCATTGCGTGCGGCGGCGGAAACGGACTGGGCAGAGGTCGTATTGGCGCGCATCAACATGGCGGGCGTGGACATGGGCGCGCCTCCTTCCAGGATGGTGCCCGTTATCGAGAGACTGTATACGTCTGGAAAGGCGGTCTACGGCATGAAGGTCCTGGGCTGCGGACAGCTCGTGGGGAAGGCCCGCGCCGCCATCCAGTACGTTCTCCAGCTCGGCGTCGTCCATGCCATCACCATCGGCATCAGCGCACGCAAACAGCTTCTTGAGAATGTAAGGCTAGTCGAAGAACTCTCACCGCAATGTCCGCTGTGGAGAGAGAGCAGAAACACAGGAGGAAAGTAATGCAATACCGCAAGTTTGGAAAACTGGACTTTCAAGTCTCCGCCCTGGGGTTTGGCGCTATGCGTCTCCCCAAGGTGGATGACAGAATAGACGAACCCGAGGCGGCCAAAATGATCCGCTACGCCATTGATCACGGCGTCAACTACGTAGATACGGCGTATCCGTACCACGATGGCACCAGTGAGACCTTCGTGGGCCAGGTGCTCAAAGACGGGTACAGAGAGAAGGTCAAGCTGGCGACCAAGATGCCGTGCTGGCTGGTCGAGACGCCTGCCGATTTCGACAAGTACCTCAACGAGCAACTAAAAAAGCTACAGACAGACCACGTCGAAGTCTACCTGCTGCACGGGATCTGGCACAATCGCTGGGGCAAACTGCAAAGGCTGAAGGTGTTCGAGTGGGCGGAGCAGGCCATCGCCGACGGACGCATCAGCCATCTGGGGTTCTCCTTCCACGGCACTCTCCCGCTGTTCAAAGAGGTCATTGATGCCTACGACTGGACGATATGCCAGATCCAGTACAACCTCAATAATGAGGACGTACAGGCGGGCACCGAAGGGCTGGAGTATGCGGCGGAGAAGGGAGTCGCCGTGGTCATCATGGAGCCGCTGCTGGGTGGGGCGCTGGTGAGTCCGCCTCCCAACGTGCAGCGCGTCTGGGACGAGGCAGGCAGGGAACCGGTCGATGTGGCACTGCGCTGGCTGTGGAACAAGCCGCAGGTGTCCGTCGTCCTCAGCGGGATGAGCACGCTAGCCCAGGTGCAACAGAACGTCGAGATCGCCGGCAGGTCGGGCGTCGGCACGCTGACGCAGGAGGAGCTTGACCTGGTCGCTCGCGTGCAGGAAGCGTACCAGGGACTCGGCGCCATCCCCTGCACCAGGTGCCGATACTGCATGCCATGCCCCAACGGCGTGGACATCGTGCGCAACTTTGAGCTCTACAACCAGGCCGCCGTTTACGGAAACGAGGGCTTGAGCAAGGTGCTCTATAGGGTGCACACGCCGGAGGGGGCACGGGCCGACGCCTGCATCGCCTGCGGCGAATGTGAGGAAAAGTGCCCGCAGCAGATCGAAATCAGCGAATGGATGCCCCGCGTTCATGCAAGACTTGCAGAAACGTAAAGATGTCAGTTGCGCTTTTCGGGCTCCAGAGCCTAATGCCATTGACATTTCGCGTTGCATCGCCCTGAGCTGAATCTCAAGACTGAAAGAGCGAAGCTCGCTAAGTCCAGCATGGACTCATGCCCGACTTTCAAGCGATCACGCCTTCAATTCCACACATTTCAATGTGTGGTGTCGCGCGAACCGCGGCCCCGCTTGCTTCTTGGGCACTACACTTTAAAAAGTGTAGTTTGCGAACGCCTCTCCTGTCAGCGGCCTGGAAAAGTTAGTGCCACTGGGCTCCAGAACCCTATATCAAAACTTCAACAAGAAAAAGGAGCTAGAATGGGATCTATACTTATCCTCTATCATTCTCAGGAATATGGCAACACTGGGGCCATGGCCCAGGCCGTCGGTGAGGGCGCCAGGGCCGCAGGCGCCGACGTGACCCTGGTCAACACCAACGAGCAGCGTCTGGACCCTGAGCAATATCGCCATTTCGACGCAGTGGCCTTTGGCTCGCCGGATTACTGGAGCTACATCGCCGGCGGGCTGAAGGTCTTCATAGACGACTGGTACATCGCTCGCAAGTCCGATCGTCGAGGATTGGAGAACAAGCCCTATGGCCTGTTCTATTCTCACGGCGGTGGAGGAGACGTGCGCGGTCCACTGGAGAAGCTCTTTGGCAGGATGGGTTGGCAGGTGGGTGAAACCATCGAGTCGTACGGGAGGCCGAATGCTGCCGTGCTGGAGGCCTGCCGGGAACTGGGACGACAACTGGCAAATGCCATATAAAACAGCTTGACCGAATTCTGGGGCGCGAGCCCGTCACAGGATTAAGAGGAGGAGACAGGAGGCAAACCATGTCAATAGATCGGGACAAAGAACAGGCTTCCTGGGTTGTGACACCCGGAGCCGAGCCGCCGGAGGACTGGCTAGCCGCTGTCCTTCGCCAGGCGCTCCGCTCGTTGGTAGGCAACGCCGAGCCTTCGCCAGCGGTCTGGGGACGGATTCTTCAGAGCATCGCGAATGGGGGAAAGGTCTACGAATGGGAGGGGGTTTCTTAATACTACAACCGCACCTATGGTGGGTGATCGTCATGGGTAACTTCTATGGG
>CAZQDO010000600.1:0-2971 GCA_964592085.1 uncultured Anaerolineae bacterium
GTCGGCAGCACACCCCCAGTAGTCGTTGGCCCTGCAGGGAGGTATTCCTCCTCCGGAGGCTGGTCCTGGATGGTCGTCAACCCCAACACACCACCGGTGACCGAGACGGTGGGGTCTCCTTCCTCGCCCGCCTGCCAGTACGGCGCATCAAACAGACCGGGTTCATCACCTTCCTCGTCCTCAATCTCCAGGTCCGCGTCGCCCTGGACAAGCTCTGCGACAGGCTCTGCTTGTTCATCGCCGGTCTCCAGATCGTCATCCGGCTGGCTCGAAGCGTCTTCAGCCTCCAGGTCTGCGTCGCCCTGGACAATCTCTACTGCAGGTTCCGCTTCTTCATCCCCGGTCTCCAGATCGTCATCCGGCTGGCTCGAAGCGTCTTCAGCCCCCAGGTCCGCGTCGCCCTGGACGATCTTTGCTGCAAGCTCCGCCTCTTCATCCCCGATCTCTGGGTCGTCAGCCACGCCATAGGCAGCCATCCAATCTGGAGGTCCTTCGCTCACGGGCGGGGCTTCGTCTTCGTCGTCGGGTTCCCCCCACCCATCGAAGCCTGTAACCTCAGGCTCGGTCGACACCTTGGGTACCGGCGCCGCATCGCCGGATGCGCTCATCTCCCCGTACGTAGCGGAAGAGGCATCTTCGGGGCCGGGCCACTCCAGGACTTCGGCGAGCCCTTCGTCCCACTCAGGATGGTGCTCAGTCGAGCCGTCGTCGAAGTCTTCCATCTCGTGGCTGGTCAGGCGCGCCTGCTGCCCGGCCACCCGCCCTTCCAGGTCTGCCACCTTTTCGCGCATATACGCCTCGAACTTGCGGTTTTGCTCCAGCAGGTAGGCCGTCGTCAGCGACGTCGATTGGCGGATGGCGTCGTTTCCGCCTCCCCGCAAAGCGCCCAGAAATCCTCCCATAGTCATCAACTCCCGATCAAACTGCCGCGCTCCATATCCGACAGGAGCATGTAGGTATGATAGGCGCCGTCCGGGATGCGCAGCACCGCCTCGGCCACGCCCGTCTCCTGCGGTTGCTGGATGGTCTCCAGCAGGTCCTTGTAAGGCGCCACGTTGGGAAAGGTCTCGGCCACCAGAGCCGCCGCCGAGGGCTCGTGGTGGAAAAAGAGCTGAAACGTGCTGTTGCCGATGATCGAATGGCCCGATAGATCGCCCGAGGCCATACCGCCGGTCAGGCGCACCAGGTCCTGCTCGGCCACCCACACCCCGCAGCCGAAGGTACGAAAGGTCTTTATCCACATGGCCACCGTCTCAGCCAGGATGGGCTCCTGGGCCAACCATCCGAACTCGTCGATGGCCACCACCCGCCGCCGGGCGCGGCCGGTGGCGCGCACGATGCGCTGTACCCGGCCCAGCACCAGGGTGTAAATCAGGGTGCGGCTCTCGCGGGGGATGTCCCGGAAGTCGTAGGTGACCACGTTGGCCTCCAGCGCCACGTCCAGGTTGGTGGGCCGGTTGAAGACCGTCCCCATGCTGCCCGACACGAAATTGAGCTCCAGGTCGCGGGACAGGTCTCTGGCGCCCAGCCGCTTCAGTTCGCGGCAGAGTTGCTCCAGGCGCGGCACGTGGTTTGCCGGCGTGCGCAGCGGGTCGTCCAGGCCGTCGTAGACCGCCCCCAGGGCGGCGTCCAGCAGGCCGGCTTCCTGCATGGTCAGCCTTCGCCCCGGGTCGATCTGTTTGAGCATCAGCCGGTACAGGCTGGCCTGGTAGGCCTTCTGCTCGTTCAGGTTGTCGCTGATCGGGTCGAGGGGGTTGATCTGCATGCTGCCCAGCGACAACGGGTTGTAAGTGGCTCCTTCTTCGCCCACCAGCGCCACCAGCCGCCGGGCGTGGCCCTGGGGCTCCATGAGCACCACCTGGGTGCCGCGCAGCGCCTCCCGGTAGAGCAGAGCGCCCATCGACACCGTCTTGCCGTAGCCCGACTTGCCCAGGAACAGACCGTGGTAGGCGGCCGGTTTCTCCGGGTCGTCGCCGAAACCGTTCCACCAGATGGGATACGTGTCGTGCCCGCCCGAGGAGCCGATGCCCCAGAAGATACCCCGCGTGTCGCTGCGCCGCCGGAAGCCCAGCGGCCCGCTGATGGCCGCCATGCCGTCGCTGGTCACGTTGTGGGACACCTCGGGCAGATTGATGTCCTTGCGCCGGGTCGGGGTGAAGAACTGGAGCAGCTCCGACTGGCCGCCGGGCAGCACCACCAGCGATACGCGGGCGGCGGTGATAGTGCGCACCGCCTCGGCGTTGCGGCGCGCCTCCTCCAGCGTGACGCCCTTGACGGCCACCACCACGGTGGCGAAGTGCAGGCTGAGCCCGGCGTTGGCCTTGGCCATGGCCAGGCGCACGTCGTGCAGCGCCCCCTCGGCCTTGGGATCGCGCCCGGTCTTGTTGTTGGAGAGCACGTCCAGCAGCACGTTCTCGTACTTGACCAATTCCTTCAGGGCCTCGTTGGGCGGCAGGTTGCGCTCCACGTCGACCGCGATGGAGACCGGGAAGGTCTGGCGCAGGATAGACACCAGCGGCTCGGACCAGGACCACTCGCCGCTGAACTCGTGGCTGACCAAAAGCACCAGGTAGGGCTGGCGCGCCTCCAGCGGGCGCAGGTGGTCGAGGTTGATCTCGTACTCTCCCTGGATCAGGGGCGTCATGTCGCCCGGGCTGGCCCCCACCCCCAACCAGCTGGCCATGCTGCTGACGGTGGCGTGGGCCTCGACCTCGCTGTTGGCCCAGACCAGCAGCTCGTGCCCGGCCTGGTACATGGCCGCCTGCCGGGTCAATTGCTCCAGGAAACGCCCGTAGTTGGCCAGGGCGTGCGCGCGCCAATCCTCCCTGGCCACCAGGCCGGCCGCCCGCACCTCCTCGACCACGTGCTCGGCGTGGAAGGGGGAGGAATGGACGATCAGCCTGAGCGGCGGCCGCGCCCCGGCCCAGAAGCCCGCCCAGCGCTCCAGCAGCAGGCCGGCCGTCTGGGGTGG
>CAZQDO010000601.1:0-215 GCA_964592085.1 uncultured Anaerolineae bacterium
GCCCTGCTACGAACGCCCTTACCCTGCACAACGTACTGCACACCCTTCGCCACTACACCGCCGAAGGACTGTACTGGCAAATCACCGACAAGGCCCGTGCAGACTACGGCGGTTTGGTCAACCCACGCAACGGCCTGGCCGAACCCCGGATGACTGGCGGTTTTATCGTCGCCTGTGCCTATCTTTCCCTGGGCACTGGGGAGACGGATGGCCAA
>CAZQDO010000601.1:225-2963 GCA_964592085.1 uncultured Anaerolineae bacterium
CGCGCCATCTGGGCCGCCGATCACCTGCTCAATGCACAACGGCCCAGCGGTCTCATTGACCTGCTTTCCGTCAACTACGACTCCAGCCCAGATACCGGCTTCCTGGTGCAAGAGCTCTGCACAGTGATCGAGCTGGGACGACTCCAGGCCGAGAGGGATCCTCAATGGGCCACGCTGTTAGAGAAGCTGGAACAGTTTGTGCGCCGGGCCGTCGTGGGGTTGCTCGACGGCGGCTTCCACACGCCCAACCACCGTTGGGCCATCGTCTCGGCCCTGGCACAAGCCCAGGCCCTCTTTCCCGACCTGCAAGTGAAAGCCACCATGGACGCCTATCTGGCCGAGGGTATTGACATGGATGCCGAAGGCTTCTTCATCGAGCGCAGCGTGGGGAACTATGACGCCGTGAACGATCGCTCCCTGCTGCTCATCGCCGAGAATTGGAACTGCCCCGAGGCGTTGGACGCCGTGCAGCGCAATCTGAACCTCGACCTGCACTTGCTCCACGCCAATGGCACGGCCGAGACCGGCCTCTCACGCCGCCAGGACTATGGCACCCGAAACGTACCGTTGAACCTGGCAGCCTGCTACCTGCTCTGCCATCGTGCTGCACCCAACCCGCTGTTCGTGCGGGCTGCCCAGATGCTCTGGGAGAGGGCCGCTCCCAACCCACTGCTCGTGCGAGCTACGCAAATGCCCCTGGCGTCTGCTTGCCTCTGGCTCTGCTACGCGCTGCTCAAGGGTGGCGATCCAAAACCGGTAGAAGTCGCTCTGCCTGAGGATTTCGCCCGCCATTTCGCGCTGAACGGCATCTGGCGGGTACGACGGGAGCTGCTCAGCGCCACGTTCTTTCAGGGCGCAACCCGCCTGCTCACCCTCACCTATGGCCGGGCAGAGTTGCGCAGCGTCAAGATCAGCCAGACCTACTTCGGCAAGGAAACCGGTTGGTTCATCGGTGATTCGCTGCACGTTGAGGGAAGCCAGGCCATTCTGCGCTCAGAAGGACGCCGCAATCCCCGGCGGCCGGGCTACGAGCTGCCGCTGGGGCGCCCCGTGCCGCCGGAACAATGGCAGGAAATGATGGCAAAGCGAGAGCTGCGGCGGCTGCCCCCGGCGACCAGCGCCCTGACCGTCCAGGAGGTGGCGAGCGGGTTCGACTTGCGTTACCAGACGCTGGATGGCCTGGATGGGGTGGCGGCGCAGATCGCCCTCGATTTCCCACCCGGCGGCATCTGGGAGACGGAAGATACCTGTACGAGGCCCGTCGCGGGCCAGGTGCTTTTCCTCAAACGGGGTTACGGCGCCATGCGTTTTGGCAACGATGTGATTCGCATCGGCCCTGGCGCGCACGCCCATCGCATGTGGCAAATGCGAGATGCGGAAACAGCACCCAACCACGTCCGGGTGCTGCTCACCTTCCTGACCCCCGTGGATCACTCGTTCCAGTTGCGCGTCTTTCGTGGGCTCAATCCCTGATCCCCCCAGTATCAGTAGATGGAAATCTTGAAGCAGAGCGGGCTCCCATGCCCGCGTTTCGGCGGCGTGGGAGCCGCCTCTGCTAATAATCCTTCACTTACTGAGTATCCCCTCGCCCTGGGGAAACAAAAAGACCCCTGAGGCCACAGCCCCAGAGGTCTTTTCACGCTTGCTGATGATTCAGCCTCGCGGCAACTCGATCACGAAGAGACTGCCCGCACCCGGCTCACTCTCCACAGAAACCCGCCCGCCGTGGGCTTGCACGACGCTCTGCACGATGGCCAGGCCCAGGCCGCTGCCTTCGATGCGACCGTTCTTGCCCCGATAGAACCGCTCAAAGATGTGGGGCTGATCCGCTGGATCAATGCCAGGACCGGTATCCCGCACCCACAGCCGCACAGCTTCACCGCTCTGCTCCGCACCGATTTCTACCTGCCCGCCAGACGGCGTGAACTTGAGGGCGTTGTCCAGGAGATTGGATAGCGCCAACTCGATCCGCGCCCGATCACAACGGAGCTCCAGGGAGGAGTCTGGTAGCCGGATGGAAAAGGCGATCCCCTTCTCCTGCGCCAGCGCTTTGAAGGCAGAGGCCGCAGCCTCAATCAGTTCCCCTACGTCGTGGCTGGCCAGATCCAGTGCGATCAGCCCCGCATCAAGTCGCGACAGATCGAGCAGGTTGCGCGTGATCCACTCCAGGCGGTCGAGTTGCACCTGGCTTTCCGCCAGGAACTCAGCGCGAGCAGCCGGATCGTCGGCCGCTGCGCCCTGCAACAGATCGTTGAAGTTCTTGAGGGCGGTGATGGGGGTGCGCAGTTCGTGGGAGGCATCGGCGATGAAACGGCGCAGGGCGTCGCGCTCGGCGGACAGCTCGGCGAAGCTGGCTTCCAGTCGCCCGGCCATCAAGTTGAACTGCCCGGCCAGTTGTCCGATCTCGTCCGCGCCCCGCAGCGGAGCACGGATGGACAGGTCTCCACTGCTCATCTCCCCGGCCACTGCCGTCAACTGGCGCAGCGGCGCCGATAGCCCCCGGCTAACCAGCAGGCCGACGACCACCGCCATGAACATCGCCCCGCCAGCGGCGAGCGCAAAGGCATCACGAGTCGTCCTCAGCGCCTCCGCACCAAAGTCAGGCCCGCCGCTGATCTCCACGTAGCCCAAAGGATCATCCTCCTCGCCGATGGGAACGGTGATCACACGGTCCGACCTGGCGATTTCCTGCTGATCCGAAGCGAGCACCTCAAACTGCTCTGGCTCCTGAATCACTT
>CAZQDO010000602.1:0-2952 GCA_964592085.1 uncultured Anaerolineae bacterium
CTGGTTTGCCATTCTCACTTTCCCTCCATTTTGTCCAGGTAGGTGGGGCTCACAGCTCAACGCTCTCGAAAACGTCGGCCGCCTTCTGCATCTTGGCAATCACGTCCACCTCAAATGGGCAGCGCTCCATGCAGTCGCCGCACTCGATGCAGTCGGAGGCCTTGGCTGGCAGTGCGTCGTAGTCAGCCTGTATCTGATCCGTGACGCCATATTGTGCTGTCACGAGCAGACGATTGATCGAGGCAATATCAATCTCAGAGGAGCAGGGGAGACAATGGTTGCAGTACGTACACGTTCCTTCCAAGCCCTGCTGAAAGTCTCCAATAACAGCACTATAGTCTTTCTCTTCATCCGTGGCGTCAAGGAATGACAAAGCCGCCTCCAATTCCTCAACGTTCTTGACCCCCGTCACCGCCGTCGAGATTCCCGGCTGTGAGAGTGTGTAATTGATGCATTGCACCGGCGATATGGGCTTTTCTCTCTGAAATATCTCTCCTCCGGCAAAAGGCTTCATCGCTGCCAGCCCTACACCAAGGTTAGCACACGTATGCAATAGCTCCTTTTTCCCTGGTGCGGCGCCCTCAGCAATGTTGATGGGGTGCATCAAGACATCCAGTCGCCCACTCTTGACCGCTTTCAAAGCGATCGCCGGGGTATGACCGCTGAGGCTCAAGAAACGCGCCTTTCCCTCTTGCTTCAAGCGGAGCGCCAGTTCCAGAACGCCGCCTGGCGCGACGATCTGTTTGTAATCCCCTTTCTGGTCCACATTGCTGAGATGGAGCACGTCCACGTGATCTGTGTGGAGACGTGCAAGCAAATCATGGAAAAGTGCTTCACATTCCTCGGCGTCCCGGGTTCTCCGATACTGCCCCTTGGTCTGAGCGGCGCTTAGATGCCCAGCCAGGAGCACCCGGCCCCTTTGTCCCTTCAGGGCAGCGCCCAAGACGCTCATGATTTCTGGCAGCCAGATCATCATATCAATATAATTGATGCCTCTGTCAATCGCTCTGCGGACAACAGGCCCAATGTTTTCCGGCAACGGGACAAGATGCTCCATGCCTAACCCGATGACACTGACGTCCAGGCCGGTTCTCCCCAGCTTGCGGTATTCCATCATCATCTGCCTCCTTCGGGATGTCGAGCGGGGATGCGCTTTTCGAAGAGGATTCCGCCCCGGCCGTCTGTCCCGACCTCGAAAAAGCCCACCTTCTTGTAGAAATGGTGTGTACGACGATTCCAGGCTGGCGTACCCAGCGTCCATCTCTTGGCCAGGGGGTACTCTTCCCACAGGAACTCAAAAGCCTGGGTGCCGACCCCTTGATTCTGGTGGTCGGGATCAACGAAGATACGCCCCAGCTCGTATTCGCGAGGTTGCTTGCGAAAGACGATGAGCCCGCCGACGATCTCATCGCCGACCAAAATCTTGTAGTAGTCGCCAAGGCGCATCATCTTCTTCTGCCACTCGTCCGATTTGTAGCCAGGAGGGCCACCCAATCCTGGAGCGCCACAGTGGATGTCGCTGTGGAACGCGCGTTCAGAGATACGAGCCAACGTCGCGGCATCCTTTGGCCTGGCCTTCTCGCATCGAATCATGTCAGAACTCGTGCACATCGGCTACGGACCTCCCACCATCCACGACGATGCACTGGCCGTTGATGTACGAGGCGTCGTCGCTGAGCAAGAACAGGGCCATGTCGGCGATTTCCTCGACCGTACAGACCCTTTGCAACGGATAGCCTTTCGCAATGCGCCCGATCCAGGCCTCGACCTCCTCCGGAGTGCGCTCGCCTTCCGAGTTCGCGATCCGCACAAAGCCGGGACAGATGGCATTGGCCCGGATGTGTGGGGCGAAGTCAATGGCCAGCGTCCGCGTCAGGGCGTTGATGGCCGCCTTGGTCACCGAGTAGACGCTGAAGTTCTTGAGCACCCGGAAGGCTGCCCCGGACGAGATGTTGACGATGGCTCCCCCGCCGCTCTGTAGCATCAGCGGGATGGCGTACTTCGCAAACCGGAAGTAGCCGTTCAGGTTCACCTCGATGGTGTGGCTCCAGCCTTCTTCCGAGATCTCCACCACGTTCCTGGCGATGTCGCCCTCGTAGGTGGCGGCGCAATTGACCAGGTAGTGCAATGCGCCGAATTCGCGCCGGGTGATCTCGATGGCCTGCACGACCTCGTCCGTTTTCGACACATCGGTCAGCACAAACAGCGCTGTGCCGCCGTCCTCCCGGATTCGCTCGGCCGTTCTCTGGCCCATTTTCTCCTCAATATCAACGACCACCACCTTCACCCCCTTGGACGCCAGCTTGAAGGCGATGGCGCCGCCGATGGAGGGACCACCGGCCTTGTAACCCACGGCGGCCCCGGTGACTAAGGCGACCTTGTCTTGCATGTCCATAGTCCATCCTCTCAGAATTGGCACACGGCTCTGGGACCTAGATCCCCTGCAGGACCTGAACCTGTCTTTGGCTACCTGGGCTTGTAGGCCACAGCCTCTATCATGACGAGAATCTCCGGGGCGATAAACTCGCTCGTAGCCGTCATCCTCGCTGGGTATCCATCCGTAAACTGTCGCCGGTAGATTTCCCTCATCTTGCCGAAATCCTCAATGTTCTTCAGGTAAACCGTTGTTTTCACCACGTCACTTAACGTGGCGCCGGCGGCCTCGAGGGTTCTCTCCAATCTCCTGAAGCAGTGCTCTGTCTGCTCCTCGACGCTCTCCGGCCAGTTGCCTTCCTCGTCCAACCCGGCCAGGTGAGACGTGAAAACAAAGTCACCGGCTACTACACAGGTGGAGAAGGTAAAGCCATACTCTGGGTGAAGATCTATTTTCTCGACGGTCATATAGTTCCCCCTGTAGCAGTAGAGATCAGCCAAGCCAAGCCGGCTTGTTCCGCGGTCTCGCTATCCATCCTGAGATCATCCGTGCCGAGGTAGGCGAGAAACCGTTTGAAG
>CAZQDO010000603.1:0-2947 GCA_964592085.1 uncultured Anaerolineae bacterium
CTTCATGCCAACGAAAAGAAAGCTTTGATCGCCGCAGCCCAGGTCCAGTCGGAGACAGGGCTGGGGTTGCACATACATACTGAGCCCTGGGGTAACGAGAGGTTGAACGCGCTGAAGATCGTGGGCAAGAAGCTGGGGGACGTCAAAGTGGCGCTCATCGGCGTGGGGTCAGCTAACGTGGCCACGTTGCGGCTGCTGATCGCCAGCGGTGTCCAGTGGGGCAACGTTTTCGCCTGCGACAGCAAGGGCATCCTGCATCCTGAGCGCAAGGACATCGAAGCGCGCAAGATCGAGTTCGTGGACAAGTGGCGCATCTGCCAGAAGAGCAACGCCGAGGGGCGGCAGGGTGGCCCCGCCGAGGCCATGCGCGGCGCAGACCTCTGCATCGCTTTGAGCAAGCCGGGCCCGGGCACCATCCTGCCGGAGTGGGTGTCCGGTATGGCCGAAGACGCCATCCTGTTCCCCTGTGCCAATCCCATCCCGGAGATCTGGCCCTGGGAGGCGAAGGAGGCAGGAGCGCGCATCGTGGGCACGGGGCGCTCCGATTTCCCCAACCAGGTGAACAACTCTCTGGGCTTCCCGGCCATCTTCCGCGGCGTGCTGGACGTGCGGGCGCGCACCATCACCGACGAGATGGCCATCGCCGCCGCCGAGGAGTTGGCCCGCTGCGCCGAAGAGCGGGGGATTACCGAGGACAACATCCTCCCCACCATGGACGAGTGGGAGGTTTTTCCCCGCGAGGCGGTGGCCGTGGCCCTCAAGGCCCAGGAACAGGAGGTGGCTCGCCTGAGCCTCTCCCACGACGAGCTATACCGCATGGCCGAGACGAAAATCCGCCAGGCGCGGGACATGGTGCAGTTCATGATGGAAAAAGAGATCATCCCGCCCGTGCCAGCCGAGTGGGCATAGAGGGCAGAAAGCAAGAGGCAGGAAGGAGAGTGCGCGATGTACGATTTGATTGTGATCGGAGGTGGGCCAGCAGGCATCACCGCCACAGCAATGGCTATCAACCAACGGCTGGAGACGCTGATCATCTCCGAGCGATGGGGTGGTCAGACGGCCTACGCGATGCAACTGGAGGATATGGAGGGGCGGGAGGCCCTCACCGGGGAGACGCTGATCGAGGCTTTCCGTCGCCAACTCGATTACCTGGACTTCGTGCGCGATTTCGACACCGTGACCAGGGTGATGCCCGTAGAAAGACACTTCGTCGTGGATACCGCTCGGGCTGATCGTTATGAAGGGCGCACCCTTATCATCGCCACGGGTGCCAGGCCTCAGCGCCTCAACGTCCCGGGTGAGGTCCGACTGACTGGCTACGGACTGAGTTACTCGGCGACCACCCACGCCAGTTTGTTCCTGGGCAAGGACGTAGCCGTTGTGGGGCGGGAGGGGCGTGCCCAACGGGCTGCCGCTGACCTCGCCCGCAAAGCTCATCGGGTCTACCTGCTGGCTCCTGAGCGGCTGCCCGATACCCCCCTGGTGCAAAAGCTCCGCCAGATGGATAACGTCGAGATCGCAGAGGGCGTAGCAGTGAGGGAGGTGAGTGGCGAGCGTTTCGTCGAGGGCATCGTGGTCGCCATGTCCGACGGTGAGGTACGTGAGATACCGGTCAAGGGCGTGTTCGTCAAGTTGCCACGCACCCCCAACTCTGATCTGGTACAGGAATGGATTGACTGTGACAGGGACGGACACATCATGGTGGACGTCTACTGCGCCACCAGTTGGCCAGGCGTCTTCGCGGCTGGCGACGTGACCCACGTTTCGGAGCAGGTGCTGGTGCACATCGGCGAGGGGGCTAAGGCAGCCATCTCGGCCTACCACTACCTGCTGATGCATTGACCCGGCCAGCGCTCACCAGTGAGGTGATCAACTGCTCGGAGCAGTTGCTGGTGCACATCGGCGAGGGAGAATAAGGCAGCCGTCGAGGCTTATGCCTATTTGCTGGAGTTGAAGAGCGAGGGCAGTAGGGGGCAAACAGCGAGGGATCGGCTAGCCCATTGGCACACAAAAAAGCCACCTGCATAGTTGAGGCAGGTGGCTTTTATACTAGCTCTTGTTACGCCCTGCTGTATTGTGCTTCAACGCATAGGCATCCCCAAACAGCTCTACGTTCCAAGATCGACTCGTCCCATTGATCTTCTTCCGAAGTCTGACCTGGCCCCAACCATGATGCACGCTCTGGATGTCTCGTGTCATCTCTCTCACAAAGTCCCTCACTACTCTGTTGCGCCATCGCCGTCGTCGTGGTCTCGCTGGCCCAGTCGCATAGGCGTGCGCCGTCAAGCGAGTAATCCTCTCGACATCTGCAGGAGAGGGCAACATCTTCCACCCCCTGCGAAAGGGACTCACGATCGCAAATGGCTCGGGAAGAAGAAGCCTAGACCATACATCTTCATGATGGGCGTTCCCAGATCCATGATGCGGGATCTTAAAGGCGCCAGCTTCCCCGGTAATCGCCATTGAGTCACTTAGGATGACGGACCAACCTGTCTTGGGGTCAGCAGTTCTCTCAAGGTCAGCACCTAGGAGCATTCTGTCATTACCTACTTCAACCCACAGAACCACCGACGCAAGATTCGGTGCGGGAGATACGAGTCGTTTTTTTCGTTCCCTTTCTTCAGGCAGCAATTCGGCGAACGTTAACGTGGTTTGTAGTACGGAGGCGTCGGAGGGAGAAAGCGCATACACCTTGGCTTCTACAGTCTCGGAAGCCAACTCAATGGGCTCACGATAAAGCAATTTGTCCATCAACGCAAAGCCCGGTGGTTTGGCTCGAACTCCTTGCTGTTTACGCGCTTCGAGAAGCTGAAACACTCGAGAGAACTCATCCAGACCCGAGCTTTCCATCACCGTTCGCGTACGATACAGAGCCACAAGTTTCAGGAACTCACTAGGTTCTGTTGACATTTTCAACGCAGCCAGATGAGAGCACCAACGAAACTCA
>CAZQDO010000604.1:0-2927 GCA_964592085.1 uncultured Anaerolineae bacterium
AAAGCACCCAGAAGAAAGGTGACATTGGAAAATAGAAACAACGCTCCCACCATTACTGCGGTCTTTCTGTTTGTATCCATTCTTTCTCCTCCTTTTTGGGCTCTCGTATTGTACAGTGCTTTTGCAGATTCTGCAAATCGGTTAGTTCTGGAGACAAGAACGCCTGTTCAGAGCCCTGGGAACTTCAGTTTTGGTCAGGAATCTGTTCGTTTCGGTGTTCCAAAGTGATGACTACATTTCCCTTTTTGTGTCCTTTGTCGACATACCTGTGAGCCTCGACAATTTGCTCCAACGGATAGCGCCTATCTATGACCGCTTTTAGCTTCCCCGCCTCAATAAGCTCTTTGAGGAAAATCAAGTCTTCAGCACTTTCCTTGTAATTCACCTTGTGCATTGATACGAATGTCCCGTTCGGAGTTAGTGCTTTCTTGCACTCTGATTTCGAGGCTTTTCCAACGGCATCAAAGATGCAATCATAAAGCTCTCCGCTTTCTGTGAAATTCTCTTTGGTGTAATCAATGACCTTATCGGCTCCCAGAGATTTCACCCATTCCAGATTCGTGGTACTGCATACCCCAGTAACTTCTGCCCCAAAGTATTTGGCAAGCTGGATGGCAAAAGTACCTACACTTCCAGAAGCGCCATAGACAAGGGCTTTTTGTCCGCTCTGGATATTCCCCTTTCTAAGAGCATTCAATGCTCCGAGTCCCGCAACAGGAACGGCGGCGGCTTCCTCATAGGTCATATTGGTCGGTTTCAGTGCCAGCACCCTATCCTCAGGCAGACACCTGTACTCGGCATAACCACCAAAATCCAACTCGGTAGATGCAAAAACCTGGTCACCCACCTTGAATCGTTTTACGTCCTGGCCTACTGCTTCAATTTCCCCGGCTAGCTGCATCCCTAGTATGGCCCTTTTTGGTTTTCTCACACCCAAATACAGTCGCGCCAAGAGACGTTCCAAGAGAGAGCCAGGGACTGTGAAACTGCGCATTCTCACATCCCCTGCTGAAACTGTTGTCGCATGTATTCTTATCAGTACTTCGTTGTCCTTGGGAGTAGGCTTTTCTACCTCTTTGAGCTGAAGAACTTCTGGTGGTCCATATTTTTCATATACGACTGCTTTCATTTGGGTCTCCTTCCTTCTCGCACGCCCAGTTTGTAGAGCCTGATGCCCACGACTATCTGCCAGACGGCGGTCAACATCAATCCAAACAACGTAAAAAAGCTAAGGGGCCTCAGCACGACGCCGAAGGTCCCGATGAAAGTCATGGCGCCTACGGATGTAGAGAAGCCCACACAGCTTCATAGCGAGGGGGGGGATCGTGGAATCTACCTCTTCCCTGTCGGCGTATCGAGGCCAACCTCACCAATGAACCAGGGGCTTGGGATGCCACAATTGTACCACATCTTATCCATCCTTGCAACGCGGCCAACTTGCACAAGGATACATACAGAAAACTCCCCGGCCCAAGGGTTAGCCGGGGAGTTCTGGGTTAAGTGATTTGGCTTCTTTCTACCACGTGCTCGATTGGCGAATGGTGATCTTGCCGATGGCCTGGCCCACTTCCAGATCAACGCGGTCGTCGGCGCTGGCGTAGCCGGGCGAGGTATAGACGTCGTCCCGTTGCTGGTAGCTGTTCGGCAGATCGCTCACAGTGAGTCCAGTGTCTACCTGGATGCGTGCCGCCATCCCAGCCGGGATGACCACCACCGTCTCACCGATGGCACCCTCGATCTTGGCCTGGAAGCGGCCCGCATCAGGCAGGGTAACGATGGTCCGTCCGACTCCCAGGCTCACTTTGAGGTTGTCCACCGTCAGGTCTGTCAAGTCAATGTCGGCTGCCCCCACACCGAGGCCGATGTCCAGTTCCAGGGGAACACCGGCAGCGAGCCCCAGGTCCCAGCTCCACTCATCACCCCACCCCGTGAATGGGCCAAAGGTCCCACCCTCGGTTTGTAGAGTGAAGGTCGCCGTCTTGCCCGAAACCGCGAAGTGGCGCTTCACCCTTTGTCCCCGGCCCACATGGACCACGCCTTCGACCAGGTTGGCCGATTCGGGGAGCGCGTCAATGCTCAGCGATCCGATGCCGGGCTCGATGACGACTTTGGCCTGGCTCGCTTCGCCCAAAGCCTGCCTGATTTCCTCGCCAGCCATCAACCGCTCGGCGCCCAGGTCCGACTGAAGCAGCCAAAGCGCGCCCACTACAATGGCCACTGTCAGCACCAGGGCCACCAGGGAACCCCAGATGGAGAGGCGGTTGAGGAAGATCTCCAAGCCCGCGGCAATGAGCAGGATCGGCCACAGGCGGAAGACCACTTCCCAGACGCTCCACTCCAGTACCCCCAAGGTATTCAGCAGGATGACAATGCCCAAGCCGATCAGAATCACAGGGCCAACCAGGCTGACCCTTCGACTCTGCTCAGGGTGTGCCCTTCTTTGATTTTGCTCATCCATGTCATTCTCCTTTTGCACAAAGTGAGAGAAACCAGGTTTTTCCACTCAAGATGTCTATCAAGGCGCCGAAGATGCCTGCAATTGTAGGTTTTGGAGTGCCGAGGAACCTAAAAACCTGGTTTCTGATTACAACTTGGATCTGAACATGCGAAAGAGAAGGTAAAGCCCAACCAGGATCAGGGCTACGCCGCCGAGGCACGCGAGACTCCCTGTGGTGGCGGCCGTGACCAGCGCTCCCATCACCAACAGCACGGCGGCAGGGATGAGGGCCCACTTCATGCGCCCTTGCGGGGTGGGCAGGAAGTAGAGCAGGCCGAAGGTCAACCCCAGGCCCGCGAAGAAGGCGCCACCGACCCAGCCGCCTCCGGGGGCGTAAGAAACGGCGGTGACCAGGGCCAGGGTGAGCATCACGCCGCCAGGGATGACGGCCCACCAGAACTCACGCTTGAGGAAGTAGATCACCCAGAAG
>CAZQDO010000605.1:0-2904 GCA_964592085.1 uncultured Anaerolineae bacterium
GCCAATGCCTGCCGATAAAGCCGATCCATCACTATCTGTAAGGGGGGGGGCGGGACGGTGCCGTCGGTTTCAACCAACGACCAGGTACCTTGCGTTTGTCGATCAGATGTTTCTGGTATATGGGCGCGTCCCAGCAGCACTTCAGCCAGCCCCGGCTCGACGGTGCAACGCACGCGACGTGCTGGCTGGACGATGGCCAGGTAGGCGGTATCGGTCACCAGGCTGGTTACGCGGTAGGAGTCGCGCAAGATGGTAGGAGCTGGGACCAAGTCTCCCTCGCCCAGCGGGCGTCGCGCCTCATCTAGCTCGGCCAGGCAATCTTCGCGTAAGCAAAGGATGAAACGCACCTCAGGCTGACTCAAGCCAAGGCAGGCACTCAACTCGCGCCAGAAGCGCCTGCGCGTTTGTATGTTGGTCCGGATGAAGACTTCCTCGAACTGGTCGAGAATGACCACTAGCCGCCCTGCCTCCTCCAACGCCTGCTGGAAGAAGTCGAGCAAGGCATCGCCGGGGCAGTCTGGCAAATCTAAGGCCGCACACACACCTTCACGGATAGCCTGCAGCGGGTCACCCAGGGCGCGGATGTAGGCGTAGTTGTAGCCCTCTTCGAGCAGGAGCGGCACCACACCGGCGCGCAGCAGGCTGGTCTTGCCCACGCCCGACTGCCCGAAGAGGGTCAGCAGTGGGTAGGAGAGGGCCTTGCGGTAGACCAGTGGCGCTTCCACCTCGCGCCCGCAGAAGATGTCGCGGTCCTCGGGGTCGAAATAATCGAGGAATTTGTAGGGCAACTTGCCCACCACCCGGCCCGGCCGGTAGCCGGGCTGGAGCGGGCGCTGCTGGCGGACCAGGCGCTCCAGGGCGCGCAGGAAGGCCAGCGGCTGAGCGGGGATGATTCCCACATTATCCTCGCGCCACCAAGCCACGTCTTCAGGCCTGGGATCGGGCCAGACGATGTAGTTGCGCCGCTTGTGCTCGCCCAGTGCCTCGGTGGCGGCCGTGTACAGCCGGGCCAGCTCCTCGTCGCCCGGCTCCCAGCCCACGAACAGGATAGGCCGCAGACGGACGTAGGGACGCACGTCTTCCAGCCGCTGGGCCAGGTGACCCTCGATGCGCATCATGTCGCGGCGAGTTATGACCAATGAGTCAGGCTGCTCGATGTCACCGTACAATTTGACGATGATGACGTCCCGCCCGGGGCTGGCGTAAGCTACATCCAGGCCGCGCACCACGCGCGCCACGCTCTTGCCGGATGCCCTGAAAGCCTGCTCCAACAGATCGTCGTACCAAGCCGTCACTACGGCGTCGAAGCCCAAATCCACGATGGCGCGATAGGCATCGCTGGGCTGCGAGAGAGACGTAGACACAACCTGGCTTTTCAGAAAGTCGATCAAGCCGTGCCGATTCCTGGGCTGCTGACCAAGGAACTGTTCGGCGGCGTCGGGCAGCGATTGGCCGGGGGATAGGCCGTATTTCTCAGCCAGGACGGCCGCCAGTTGCGTCCGCGTGGGCGGGCTGGCTTCTCCCAGGGGATAGTCGGCGCCCAGGAAGAGCACGCAACTACCGCGCGCCACGCTTTCGACCAATTCGGGCGGGATTTTGAGTGAATCAGATGACATGATCGCACCTCTTGTCTGGCAATTCGAGCCTCAGCGTCGTCGACGCCTGGGCTTCTTCTTGCGGCGCGGCGTGACAGTGAAGCTGGTCGGTTCGCCACCGGCGTGCCTCAGTTTCCTGGCCCGTTCCCTCTGGTAGGCCCCAATCTCATGGGCCAGTGGGTGATCGGGGCGGACCTCAATCTGCGTGATGGAGCAAATGATGGGCGTCTTTTCCATGCCCGGCGGCGTCACGTCACACGAGATGCCCCCTTCGTCGCCCATGTAGAATAGGCGCTTGATGGGCAGTTCCTGGCTACGGGTGAGTTTGATACCATGCTGCCGCATCAATTGTATCAAGGCGCTGCTTGGCCGGGCAGGGATGGGTAATTGCGTCTCCATCTTGCGCATCAGTTCCTACACTTTGGCGTGGTCGTCGATCATTAGCTGTTCCTTAGTCTTATCTCAGGCCGATTAAGAGCAAGACATCCTGATCATCAGCAACTCCGATCCCCTCTTCCAGCCACGAGATCGGGATTGTCGTTACGCCTTTGCCTGGCATATAGATCTGCTGTGCGGCGGGGCGAGTCTGACCATCGGAGAGAACGTACTCGGCAGTGATGTAACCTGGCCCAAAGTGACCCTCGGGCAAGGACATAGCCACGATGGTCTCGTGTCCCGGACAGTCGATCTGCCAGGTATAGGATACCGACCCCCAAATGTTACACAAATTCAAGTGCAGGCCGGTATCCTCGGGCCCGTGGAGTCGCACGGCGAGCGTTTCATCTTCGAGGCGCATCTCATACAGGAGCGGTGCCCACTTCACCACAAAGTTCGTTTGGAGACCCCCACAACGGGCGGTGAACTCAGTATGTTCGCTCAGACAGGCGTCGTACAGGGAGGACAGATCCTCTATGAACAGGTCACCATTGGCGTCCGTTTGTCCAGCCCAAACTACCAATGCGCCGCAATTGATCTCCACGTATGTCTCTGGGGCTGAGAAAAGATAGAGTGCGGTTTGGTTCAGGTGATAGTAGTCAGCTTGTTCCACGGGCTGATAGATTGTGCGCCATTCGCCTGGTGCTGTCTGCCCTTTGTGCTTGAGGTAGAGGCGCATGCCGAAGAGCCGAGGACGCACAACAATATCGACGCTCTCACTGAGATCCGGGAAGATCAAAGGTGTGGAGACCGGCACTGAGACCAGCCGCCACAGGCCATGGTGTTCTATCCATGGCTCTGCCTGGGTTTTGGGCCTTAGGGTCAGTTGGACGCGCGTCTCCATCTCTCCTGTCGACGGGTTCCAGGCCGGGTG
>CAZQDO010000606.1:0-2903 GCA_964592085.1 uncultured Anaerolineae bacterium
GGGCCAAGAACAGGGCAGCCCCTGGGGTCCACTGAGAGGGGTCTGTCATGAAGCCTCTCTCATCGACCTCGACCGGCGTTTCCGATATGGCTGCCTGAGCCATGGTACCTGTCTGCATTCTGGTCCCTTGAGCCGCTGTGGACTTAGATTTAGCCAAGATGTCACCTCCTCGCTTGTCTAGCGCTCCCCCATGGAGCCTGGAGGCTGCGGGAGATAGGGCCTGCGCGGGCCGCCTGTGGACATTGCCTCGCTTCCTCAGTAACATCACGTCGCTCCATAACCTAGCGTGTCACAACGAGCGCATCGGCCCAGGCCGGTGCCACGCCTCTCCTCTGGGAAACGACCCCAACGGCCACCAGGCCCATGATTATCGATACGAGGACACCCATACCGCCGAACATGATGATTTTCGACACGATATCGAGCAGCGCCGACTCCTCGCCCGTCAACACGTCGGCCAGCTCGACCGATGCGGCCGCAGCACCGAAGGCTACCGCGATGACAAGGAGGAGTCGAATCGCTGGCCCGCGCACATATGCTGTCCCCAGTGAGCCGATCTGCGCACCGATGGCGGCGCCGAAGATCATGATGAACGCGGCCGCCGGAACTACGTTTCCTTCCATTCCGTGGCGGACGGTGGCGTAACCTGCGGACACTATGATCGAAAAGAGGTCTGTGCCTACGGCAACTAGAGAAGGCATCCCAAGGAGGTAGATCATTGCTGGCACCCGGATGAACCCTCCTCCCACGCCGAAGAAACCGGACAGGAACCCCGTGAGCATGCCGATGGCTGTTACTGTCCAGAAGGAGACGATAACCCTGGATGTGGGGAGCCAGATCATCGGCCGTAGGTTGATGCTCTGCAGCTTCTTGGCTATGCCGGAGCTCGTTTCATCACGCGGGATCTCCTTGCCGGCCGCTTTCAACTCGGCCATCCGGCGCCTCGCCGCCATCGTCTCCCTAAACGTGAAGAGGCCGATGGACGTCATGAGGATCAGCGATGCCACGAGCACCACCTGCTCATCGATCCCGCTAGCTTCCAGCCACTCGATGAAACGGACACCTCCCTCCGCTCCAACCACCGTTCCCACGGCCATGATCAGCCCCAGCTTCAAGTCCACGTTGCCTAGCTGGGAGTGGCGTAGGGTCGCTATGATTGACTTCCCTGCGATATGCGTCGTGTCGGTGCCAACCGCCATGTTGGCGGGGAACCCGAGCACCACCAGGGCGGGCGTGACCAGGAATCCTCCACCCACCCCGATGAATCCGCCGACGATGCCGACGGTGAAGCCCATGAACACTAGAAGGAATATCGGTATCTCAGTGCCAGGGATTTCGGCAAAGGTGATCATTGCGCTGCCTACCGCACTTTCTCCGCAGCTTCCTCTGTAAGGGCAACCTCACGCGCAGTGGCCAAGTCCGCCGCAGTGGCGGGCTCCGCCTCGCCTTCGTCGGCGAAGTGCTCTATCTTCTTGACCTCATAGCCAAGGATATTAGTTATCTGCTCGCTGAATAGGCCGAGGAGCAGCCCTGCCGCTGATATCAGGCCCAGGTTGTAGAGGACTGCCTTCGCAGTGCTCCAGGCGCTATCGCCGATGCCGTTGTAGAGGCTTTCATGCGTGCCATTGACGTGCCACCAGATCGTGTGCCAGGTCAGCAACCCCATGAGAGCTGCCAGTATGGCCGCCTGGATGGCCGCCTTCATACGCCTTCCCAAAAGCACACCTCCTTTACCTTTTCAGGATACGGGCGGTCAGACTCGGGAAAACCCGGAGCGTTGCAGCCCTGGGCTTGTTCTGCTAGCATGCATGAGCCGGCCCTCGCTGTGTCAGGGACTCGGCACTTCGGACCGCCGGTGGTGACGTCACCGGCGGTTCTCTTATGTACGTGTCCTTCCGTATGCATCATCGCCCATAGTTGTGATGGAGTGCACAATCAGCGAGCTTATGATGCTAGAAGTAGGGTGAGGCATGCATGAGGGTAGTGCTTAGTTATCTATAAGGTCTCCCCTAGTTCTTATATGATTTTCGTTTGCTTTGTATTAAGAACTTATGATGGTATTATTCTAGAGAGGTCTTCTTGACAGTTCATAGCCTATTGAAGAAAGTGAGGATTGAGGGTCATGTGTGAATGGTGGTGATGATGAGAAGGTGGGGGAGGATATGGTGCCTATTATTAAGCGAGAAACAAGGTAGTTTGTGTAAATAGGGGCCAGGGGATGCGCTAAGGTCATTTGAGGTGAAGGTCGCGGGCGCTCACTTGTGTGTAGCTGAAGCCCGGAACGCTGCCTTCGGCCCGTGGTGGCTGAGAATCTATACCAGTTAAATGGACGTCTAAGGTCGACGCCACAACCCCATCTGCTCCGTGTCCGTCAGGTGACCGACCCCGGCGGACATGACCAGCAAGTCGCGGCGATTGCCCTCTCGGTCACGCACGTAGCCGCGAAGTACCCCGTCCACCTTGAAGCCCAACCGCTCCAGCCTGGCTCGCGTTCTTGTCTGCTCTGTGGTCATGCGGGCTATCATCTGCTCGATACCCGCTTCTTTGGCGATGGTGAACACGTCGGAAGCCAACTGCAAACCGAGACCGAGCCCGCGGTAGTCAAGCCTCACCAGCACTCTGATTTCGCCCATGTGGCGCCCCCAGAACGTCTCGTGGTGCAATAGGCTAGCGTAGGCCAGTAGCTGGTCATTCTTCTCCCCCAGGACGGTCACGGTGCGCCCGCGCTCGATGTCTCGAATCCACTCGTCCACGACTTGGGGATCCGTGATGTCCTTGCGCAGGAACAGAAGGTCGTCAGGCGACAAAGAGCGGGCGAAATCTACCATGCGGTCCCGATCGGACTTCTTCATAAGTCGCAGGGTGACGGCGCGGTTCTCGCCTACCGTTATCTCCCGCGGATA
>CAZQDO010000607.1:0-2896 GCA_964592085.1 uncultured Anaerolineae bacterium
TGGTACAACTTACAGGACTGGGTGCGCGACAACCCCGGCGCCGAGCTGCCCTTCCTGGCTGACCATCACGGCCAGAATGACGACACCATTGACTGGGAGACGCAGGGGATCCCCTGGTACCCGGCTTTGGAAGACGGACAACACGGCTTCGTCGGCGTGTTCGATGGGGCTGGTCACAGTTGGCCCGGCTTCGTAGCCGACCACTCCAACTTCACTCTCACCGACTTCAACTTCGTCAAGAACGAAAGCTTCCCCGGCTTCGCCAACGCCTCCAATAGCGACGACCCGGCCACCTCCACCGGCTGCCGCAACTGCCGCCTGGAGTGGTCGTCGTCGGCCAACAACTTCGCCGGCCCGCCCACCGACACCGCCGACCTCTACGAGCTGGTCGTCCGCACCAACGACGGGGGCGATGCCACCGTGGACGTGACCCTGCGGCGGCTTCAGCACTTCGCGGTCACACCTGGCCACAGCTACGCCTGGGAGAACGAGCGCGTGTCCGATTCGGCGATAGTGCAGAGCGGCACGGTGGTGGCCGATGAGTATGGACTTATCACTGTGCCCGCTTTCGCCGTGAACTCAGGCGGCAATCGGTTGCGGCTTGAGCCGGCCGAGCCGGTCAATCTCACCGCCAGCAGCACGGCCAACGATCAGAACCCAGCCTGGTCGCCCGACGGCGAACGCCTCGTCTTCACCTCAGGCCGGAGCGGGAACAACGAGCTGTGGCTAATGGACGACGATGGGAGCAATCCGGTGGCCCTGACCTCCAACGGAGCGGAGAACGTCAACCTGCCGGGGCGGGCCTGGTGCCCCGGCAACGACCGCATCGTCTTCGCTTCGGACGTGGAGAGTGTGAACGACGAGGTGTTCAGCATCGCTGCAAACGGGACCGATCTCCAGCGACTGACCACCACCGATGCGCTGAATTGGGAGCCGTCGTGGTCGCCCGATTGCAGTCAGATCGTGTTCCAGTCGGACCGCAGCGGCAACTGGGACATCTGGCGCATGAACGCCGACGGCTCCAGCCCGCTGCGGTTGACCGATGACCCGGCCGACGACTGGGAGCCCAACTGGTCGCCCGACGGCACCACCATCGTCTTCCAATCGCTTCGCAGCGGTGGCTGGGACATCTGGACGATGGACGTGAATGGCGGGTCACTGACCAACGTCACCGACGATGCCGCTTCGCTTACAGCCGAGGACACCGACCCCAGTTGGTCGCCCGATGGAGAGTGGATCGTCTACTCATCGGATCGGGGCGGGGACGATGGCAGTATCTGGGCCATTGAAGCCAGTGGGGGCACTCCGATTCAGATCACCGACGATCCCGCCTACGACGGTGCGCCTTCCTGGTCGCCCGATGGAAATCGCATCGCCTTCGAGTCTGTGCGCAGCGGCAACCTGGACATCTGGGTGGTGGATGCACCGGCTGCGCCCACACCGACCCCGACTCCCACAGCCACGCCGACGTCCACGCCGACGCCCACGGTCACACCTACCCCTGGGACGGTCACGCCCACACCCACGCCTACCCCTACGACCACCAACTCGCCAACCTCGACCGATCACTGCGCCCCATTGCCCCCGCCCACTGGCCCAACTGTCACCGTCTCCACCGTCACCGAGCTGCAAAACGCCGTAAACAGCGCGGCTTCGGGTGATACCATTCTGGTTGCCGACGGCACTTACAATCTCAATGGCGTCTACCTGTGGTTCGACGTTCCCAACGTGACCCTGCGCTCGGTAAGCGGAAACCGCGAGAGCGTCATCCTGGACGGCAACTATGTTACCACCGAGATCGTCCAGATCGTCGCCTCCAACGTCACTATTGCCGATCTGACCCTGCGTGAGGCATACTACCACCCCATCCACGTGATGTCCACCAGCAGTGCGGATACGACCGGCACCCTCATCTACAACGTCCACATCGTTGACCCCGGCCAGCAGGCTATCAAGATCAACCCTTACACTGGGGAGAATGCCCTTTACTTCCCCGATGATGGCGTTATCGCCTGCTCCCACATCGAGCTGACCGACGACGGACGTCCTCACATCCGCGACAACTGCTACACAGGCGGTGTGGACGCCCACCAGTCCCGGGACTGGATCATCCGCGACAACCTCATCGAGGGGTTCTGGTGCGACAGCGGACTGTCGGAGCACGGGATCCACCTCTGGCGGTCGTGCCGCGACACCTTGGTCGAGCGGAACGAACTGCGGAACAATGGCCGGGGCATAGGCTTTGGATTGGCGACCAGCGGCGTTGGTATTCGCACCTACCCCGACGATCCTTGCCCCGGTGCAGACGGCGGTTACGTTGATCACTACGGCGGTATCATCCGCAACAACTTTGTCTTCGCCAACGATGGCGGATTGTTCGCCTCCGACTATGGCTTCGACTGTGGTATCTGCCTGTGGCAAGCCTGTGGCGCTCAGGTCTTGCACAATACCGTCGTTTCGACGCAAGCCCCTTTCTCCTCCATCGAGTGGCGCTTCGATCACACCGATGTAGACATCATCAACAACCTGGTCAGCCACAATCTGATGGATCGGGGCGGTACGGCGTTTCTTGACGGAAATCTGGAGGCCCAACCGCTATCCCTGTTTGTTGATGGAGCAAACGGCGACCTTCATTTGGCCGAAAGTGCAGGTGTGGCGATAGACCACGGCGTCTTGCTCAGCGCAGGGCTGTGCGACGACGATTTCGACGGCGATGCGCGCCCCATCGGCCCTGCCCCGGACGTAGGCGCTGACGAGTACGGGGTGTCGTCGGCTACCGCTACCCCAACCGCCACCCCCACGCCCGGCACACCGACGGCCACAGCCACGCCTACCGCCACCCCAACCGCTACGGCCACCCCGACCGCCACGCCGACGGGCACGCTCACCCCATCGC
>CAZQDO010000608.1:0-2893 GCA_964592085.1 uncultured Anaerolineae bacterium
GGTGGAGTTCGTCACCATCATGTGGTTTGATTCGATAGGCGCAGTCCGCACTTTTTCTGGGGAGGACTACGAAGCGGCAGTGGTTCCACCCAAGGCCAGGGAGCTGCTGGCGCGATTTGATGCCCGCTCACAGCACTACGAAGTGAAGGTCGACATGGAGGCCTGACATCTATCACATCCCCACCGCCCCCTCCGCCAGGACGTTGAGAATCCCTGGCTGCTTCTGTTTCGTCCCCTCTACGATCAATAGGAAGCAGTTGTGCAGGACCTTGTGATACCCCCTACACATCGGGCTTCACAATGGCGTGCGTCACGCCGTGGTGGTTTTGCAGACCCGAGCACGCAGGCCTCTCTCGCACCGGGCGGTACTAGGTGAGAGCCAGGGTGGTATCTCGCGGGGCCATTGGCGTGCCACGAGAATCGCGTCTATGTCGAGCGCGGGACCCCGTGCGCAAGTCCCGTCACTCCAGACTCTCGGCTTTGCGCAGATCGGAACGCGACTTACGATGAGCGCCGAGTTCTCGAAAAGCGTGCGCGCGGAGACGATATGCCAAGGCGCTGTTGGGGTTGAGGTCGAGAGCTTTGGAGGCGTCTGCTACTGCTTTCTGATAGTCCCCCAAGCTGTTGTACACCTCTGCTCGTACCCGGTGGGCCCAGGCGCTCCTAGGATTGAGCTTGATGGCCGTTGACGCTTCGGCCCTCGCCTTCTCATGGTCTCCCAAGCGGTTATAGACCTGTGCTCTCCTAGTGTGTCCCCAAGATCTGTTGGTCCCCAGTTGTATGATTCTGGAGGCATCGTCGAGCGCCTTGTCATATTCGCCAACCTTGAGGTACGTGCCGGAGCGATCTAGGTATCTCCACGAGTTGCCTGGATCCAGCGTCACCGCCCTAGAGTAGTCGTCAAGGGCCTTGTCGTATTCCGAAAGATCGGCGAATACCTCTGCGCGCCGGGAATACCATGATCCTGTTTCTGGTCGAAGCTCAATGGCTCGGGACAAGTCCGCGACTGCCTTAGTCTTCTCGCCGAGCTGAGTGTAGAACTTGGAGCGCTCAACGTAGCTCTCTGCTCGCTGTGGATCCAGGTCTATGACGCTTGAGAAGTGCTGGATCGCCCGTCGATGGTTACCTTCTTTCTGGCATGCATGCGCCCGATCGAGAGCGTGTGAACGCATTTGGCTCGCGTATCTGCGGGCGTTGTCGGGGTCGAGTTGCGTCGCTGTTGATAGATCGGAGACTGCTCGGGAGTAGTCCAGGAGGTCGACGAACGTCATCGACCGGGCTAGATACCTGTCGGGGTTGTCCGGGTCAAGCCTAATAGCTTCCGACCGATCATCGAGAGCATCACGGTACCACCTCATGTATGTGTACAGTCGTGCGCGGTCCGCGTATCTTGTGGGGCTCCCTGGGTCCAACTCGATGGCCTTGGAGAGATCAGAGAGCACCCGATTGTACTGGTGCAAGATCCTGTACAATCTCGCGCGCTCGGAGTATCTCTCGGGGTTGTCTGGATCCAGCTCGATAGCCCTGGTGAGGTCCGCGATGGCACGTCTGTAGTCGTCCATCTTCTCGTACGCAAGGGCGCGCATTCTGTACGCATCTGCATCCTCTGGAGCGAACCCTATGCTGAGAGTATACTCCAGAATAGCCTGTCTGTAGTTGCCTTCCTCCCTTTCGGCTTCGGCCTTGCCTCTGTGGCGCAGGGCAATCTCGCGTTCAGTCGAGGTAGCTTTCAGGGAGATGCCGGACTCCTTCTCCTTCAGCCTTTGCTCAGCAGAAGCTCTCGCATGCCTGAGTTCTAGAGAACCTGGCTGGGTGGCTAGCCTGGCGTCGATGTCATCCAGTTCGTTGTGTAGCTCAAGCAACTCATCCAGCTCTTTGGAGAGTGCCGTGATCGCAAGCGATTGGGTCTCCGAAAGCCCGTACTTGTGGTAATGCTCAGCGCTGTGGCTCAGCAAACCAGCCTTGACTCTGATCTCCAGGTCTTTTGTGGTATTGAACTCCGTCCACGTAACGCCATCTCTGCCCATCTTGGCCAGAAACCGTACGGCCTCACTTGTGCGGGTGCACCTCTTGACGTAAGCCAGGATCGGCTTATCTGCATCCAGTGCGGCCTGGTACTCGCGCCACACTATTGTTGACATGTGTGAGCCGACGAGCAGCAGGAGGACATCGCACTGCCCCACGGCATCCAGACAAACCTCTTCGACATGCCTGTGCTGCGGACCGCCATGATCCTCAAACAGCCAAGGTCGCGCGAAGATGGCGTTGAGCGCGTCTGACGCTGTTTGCCTTTCCTGCCGCAACTCGTCCATGTCTCCGCAGATGAAGACAGAAATCCTGTCTCTCAGCAACTCCATGACTCTGACTAGAGCTCTTTCCTCTTCTACTTGCCGCGCCAACGCCCCAAAATCGATCTCGTCTTGGTCCCTTTCGCCACCTTCGCCCACGGTCTGAAAGAGGCGATTCAGGCGGTGCATGCCCTGGCCAAGAGAGTGCGCTAATTCAGGCAACCTGCGTGGCCCAAACACGATGAGCAAGACAAGCAAGATGGCGAGTAGCTCGGAGGCACCCAGGTCCATTCCTCCTCCTAACTCGGACTCTGTACCGACAGGGGTAGTACTGGTTCTTAGGGGATCCCGATCAGCCCCGCTAGGTACGGGAGTAGAAGCCCGGTAACAAACGCCAGGACGATGCTGAGCACAAGCCTTGCTTTCTCGAGGCGGACCTTCTGACGGGCCAATTCGAGCCGCGCCCTTCCTCTCTCCTCGGCTGCACGCTCGATGTCGGCGGCCGCAAGGCTGAGCTTCAGTAGTCTGGAGTCCAACTTGGTTGCGAGGTCGACGATCATTGCTCTAGTCTCGCTAAGGTCTACCTCGTACCGCGTCTCCAATTG
>CAZQDO010000609.1:0-2887 GCA_964592085.1 uncultured Anaerolineae bacterium
TAACTGAGCCCTGCAATGGCATCCCAGAATTCGTCTATGAAAAGGTTTGCGAACATTGCGGCTTTAGCTGGGAAGGAGAAATAGCCATATGATACCAAAAACTTCAGCTTCACTCACCTACACCGGCAAGATGCAACCCAAACCAGAAGAATATGGGGTGGATGGAATCTACCCCTACCTACCATCGGAAGAACTGGTCAACGCCGTCAACCTGACCATCTTTCTGGAAAAACGTCCCTTGCTGATCAAGGGTGATCCCGGCTCCGGCAAGACACGCTTGGCCCAAGCGGTAGCCTACGAACTGGGGCTACCTTATGAGCCCTGGTACATCAAGTCCACCAGCCGGGCACGCGACGGCCTGTACACCTACGACGCTGTGCGTCGCCTGCACGATGCTCAGTTGGCCGGTCGGGCCAAAGGGGATAATTCCAAGGTAGACACCCCAGCCAACTATATCAGCCTGGGCCCGCTGGGGCGTGCCTTCAAGAGCACGCAGCGCACAGTGGTGTTGATTGACGAAATTGACAAGGCCGACATCGACTTCCCCAACGACTTGCTGCTGGAACTCGACGAGCAGCGCTTCTTCATCGAGGAGACCGGGGAGGAGATCAAAGCTCACCAACCGCCCGCTGTGTTTATCACCAGCAACGATGAGAAGGAACTACCCGACGCCTTTCTGCGCCGTTGCTTATTTATTTACATCAAGTTCCCCTCGCCCTCTCAGTTGGCCACTATTGTCAACGCTCACTTTCCAGGCTCGCCGCCGAAGCTAGTTGACGCGGCGATTGACCGTTTCCTCGAACTGCGGCGACAGATGGAACAGGAGAAGGGTAAAGCGGGCAAAAAGGTGAGCACCAGCGAGCTGCTCGACTGGTTCGCCGTGCTGCGCCGCCATGCAGAGGACGAGGCACTAGCTCGGCTCAAGGGACAACTTCCCTTTCCGGAAGTGTTGCTCAAGAGTTGGGAGGACCATCTGCGTTATTTGCAGAGTAGTGAAGATACGAGATGAACCCTGACGAACTACCTTTGCTAGAAATATTTAACCGCTTGCGCGACCATCATGATCTGCCGCTCGGCGTCGAAGAGTACATGGCGGCCTTGCGTGCGCTGCGGGCTGGCTTTGGCGTCGGGGATCGCCAGGCGCTGAAGCAGCTTTGCTGTATGCTATGGATAAAGTCTGATGAAGAGGCTCGCCTGTTTCGCCACCTCTTTGAGCAGATGTTGGCACAACCAATCACTCGTCGCCAGGAACCTTCTCCACACGAAGCGTTGCAGCCTCCATCAGAGACATCTGTTGAACCACCCTCGGAAGCGCCGGCCTCAGAAGCGCCTCCATCCGCTCCGAGGCCGACTGCCCCGACCATGCCGCCCACTCTGACACTGGAAGTGGATGAGCCTGCGCAGGTCGTCCAGGCCATCCGTCGGGCTGGTGCGCACGACGACCTGGAGATGAGGCGCCCTCGCTTCAGCCTGCTGACTGAGTACTTTCCGGTGACCCGCCGGCAGATGAAGCAGAGCTGGCGCCACTTGCGCCGCCCGGTGCGCGAAGGCCCACCCGAAGAGTTGGATGTGGTAGCTACGGTGGAGAAGATCGGGCGCGAAGCTATCTTGCTGGAGCCAGTTCTGGTGCCGCGCCGCTCGAACCGAGCTGAACTGGTGCTGTTGATTGACCAAGATGGCTCAATGGTTCCCTTCCACGCTCTGTCGCGCCAACTGGTGGAGACGGCCCGGCGCGGCGGGCGCTTGGGGCAGGCTGGCGTTTACTACTTTCACGACTATCCCGACGGCTATCTGTATCGCGACCTGGCCCGGGTGGAAGCTCATCCGATTCCCGAAGCGTTAGCAACCATTGGTGAAAGGGCAGCGGTACTGGTCGTCAGTGATGCGGGGGCCGCGCGGGGCAACTTCGACCCAGAGCGCGTCGAGCAGACCCAATTGTTCATTCAACAGATCAAGGGTTTCGTACGCCGCTATGCTTGGCTGAACCCTATGCCCAACAAGCGTTGGCCTGGCACCACAGCGGCTGAAATTGCCCATTTAATTCCTATGTTTGAGATGAGTCGTCACGGCCTAGATGCAGCCATCAGTACGTTGCGGGGGCGCTATGTCTATTGGGAGAAGATGTACCCGTGGATGATGTGACGTTCTCCACTGACAAACTACGTGGACGAGAAGCCAGCCAAGAGGTCGCTGTCGAGCGCATAGTGCGCTTTGCGCAACAGTTCGGCGAGGCCTGCCTGAACCTGGCCTGTCACGCCGCCTTCCCACTGGTACTTACACCTGACCTGCTCTATCACATTTGGGCCAACTTCGTCCCCCAAGCCCCTTGGACTTCCATTGCTGATGTGCTCCTCTCACGCCTGTGCCGCGAGGTGGGTTGCGAACTATATGAGATGGATCTGGCCACTCGCAACCTCTTGCTGCAAGAACTAAAAGAGGATGAACGCCTTGGGCAGCAGCGGTTGAGCGAACTGGCCAACTTTTTGACAGCTTATGTGACACAGCAGTTTTACGGCGACGACCCTGATCTGCGCGACTTGGCTCAGGCTCAGCGGTGGACAGCTCTGGCATATACACGGCCTGATGAAGCCGCTTACGAACTTACAGAAGCTCTTTCAGGGTTGATCAGCGGGTATAACAGGCAAAATAGAAAAGAAATTGGTGTGGAACTGATACGCCTCGCGTCATTGGTAGAAACGCTCGCTGAGCCATTGGCAGTATTCTGGCCACTCTTAGTTTGCGCTCGTATCCTACTAGAAGACTTAGAGTGGGATGATCTGGAGGGTAAGGTCTCTCAACTCGGCAAGGTCCTTGGACAGGGCCGGCAGGTACAGGTAAGCGAGAGAAGATTGCCTGCACAGGGGCCAGTACTCGAGGAGACAGAAGG
>CAZQDO010000610.1:0-2879 GCA_964592085.1 uncultured Anaerolineae bacterium
TGCCAGTCTGCCACATCAGGCCAGAAGGTAGGATCGGCCCCGTTAAAGCTCCCCCAGGAGTTGTTGACCACGTCAGGCGCTTTGCTGGGATCCGGGTTCTCCCCGTTGAGGTCGGTGGGGGCCAGCAGCCATTGGAAGCCCTGGTGAATCTTCACGTCGTCGGTGCTGCCGGAATCGTCGAAGATCTTGACGGCGATCCATTGGGCACCGGGGGCCATGCCGATTTGATTCGCCCCTCCGTCGTTCCCCACGATGGTGCCCATGGTGTGCGTGCCATGACCCTCTCCGTCGCCAGGGGCATCGGGATAAGTGTCCGTGTAATCGTACCAGTTGTAGTCGTGGTCGCCCTCCGCGCCTCGGTATTGGCTTTGCAGGGCGGGGTGGGTCCAGTCCGCACCGGTGTCCATGTTGGCCACCACTACCCCACGTCCGGTGATGCCGAAATCGCGCCACACCTGGTCGGCTCGCACTTGGGCAATATTCCATTCCACCGATTGGATATTGGATATTTGATATTGGGTATTGGGCTTTGGCTTGGGGAGTTGATGGGTGTGGTTGGCGCGGATTTCTTCCACCTCTGGCCGGGCAGCCAGGGATAGGAGGGTCTCCAGGTCGCCGGTCACGGCCAGGCCGTTGAAGACCCAGAAGGGGACGTATCCCTCGACGTGGCCCGAGACCTGCTGTCCGTCCAGATAAGCTCGGATGCCCCGCTGGCTCCTATCGGCCACGGCCTGCAAGGACGAGACCACTGCCTGGCGGCGGGTCAACTTGCCCTGGATGTGCTGCACCGGGGCCAGGTCGGCCTGCTGGGTCAGGTAGACGAGGTAGGTGGTCTTCCCTCCGGAGGCCAGCTCCTTGAGAACCTGCGGCTCGATCTTGACTCGCAGGGCGAGGGGAATCTTCTGGAGGGTGAGCGGTTCCGGTGAGGGATCTGCTGTGATGAGGGACGGAATCAGCAACAAGGATAATATAGCTATCAGAATAAGGCCTGAACATTTGCGCCAGGTCATGGGAAATTCCTCCTTATGGGGTTTGTGGGGGGAGAAGCGGCCGGTCATGTTGCCGTTGGCATCGTACTGGTAACTCCAAACTACATCGGGTTCGTCTAATTTCCCGATAGTTCTCTAGCTGTTAGCGCAGGATCATAGATGGAAACGTACGTTCTCCCAATTTGAGTCCCTCCCTCCAATCCTGCCACTATGTAGACCCAAATCCGCAAAGGCAGGATGTGTGGGCCTTCAAAGAAAAGTTGCCCCGATGCAATGTCCCCTGAAAGGTACTCGCTGGGGCTTATGCTTGTATCTTCTCTTATTAGTCGCCAGCCTCGCTTGGGCATCTTTTCTTTGAAGAAGCTTGCTACTTCCTGGTATGGCTGTTCTACTTCGTAAAGCCGCACGAAATGCGTGATCTCTGCCCCTGCACCAATACCGTCGGTTTCCCAAACAATTCCTGGTGGTGCCGGCAGGGAGCGCAACAAAGGTGGATAGATCATGGCATCTTTCAAGTTGTAGACCACAAAACAGACAATGATCCCGATCAGTGATCTCGCAACGCAGTCTGCGCACCCGATTCGTCTGTTTCGTATTCGGTCAAGCATGTCTCCTCTCTTCCTCCACAAACAAGTCATGCGCTTGAGGAGCGCTTCTCTGACCGGATCCAAAGGGTTGTAAAGGTTCACTACCTTTGCGCCGCTTCCTGCCACTGTCAAAACTCGTTTCGTGCCATGGCTATCGTTGTGCGAAAGGGGGCGCGGAACGCCCCCTTCACACAATGACTATAGCTCGGGGACCAGGATTCGAACCTGGATTTTAGGATCCAAAGTCCCGCGTCCTGCCGTTAGACGATCCCCGACCGTTCTCCCCTGGGTTTGCACCCCAGGGGGAAGGCAGCGAGGGTGGGCTTCGAACCCACAACCTACCGGTTAACAGCCGGCCACTCTACCTGTTGAGCTACCTCGCTGCGCCTTAGTTGTCTCAAGTGGGCCGCGCGGGACTCGAACCCACAACTCACGGCTTAAAAGGCCGTTACTCTGCCACTTGAGTTAGCGGCCCCAGTGGAACGAATCAAGTCTTCCTCAGTTGAGCCGAACTGCTCGCCGAAGTCTTGCCGATAGGAGCCAGCACCCCCGATGGAGCGCCGCTCCAACTGTCGTGCCACCTGACCTGGATTATACCGCACTTTCGGGAAGTTGTCAAAGAAATGAGCGAGCAGAGAACAGCAGGAACACACAAACCCCGGCGAGGATCGTAATCGCCGGGGCTTGTATTTTCATGCCTCTTATTGGACCTCAGCTTAGCGCCGGAGCGGCAACGAAATCGAGGGCAACCGCCAGCCTCCCTCCCCGCCTACGCGGATGTCTCGCCGCTCGAAGCGCCACCAGGCCAGCAGTGCCAGCAGTGCGCTCGCCGCAAATAGGCCCAGGAACCAGGCCATGTTCAGACCTTTCATGGCGTCGCCCCCCTGAAAGTAGTGGTAGGGCAGAAGTCGAGCGATCAAGGCCAAGTCCTCGTTAAGGGTTGCTAGCGAGGATAGGAAATAGCTCGCCACCATCACCATGCCCGCCGCGGCAGCCGCCAGGCGACGTGCGGGCAACACCATGCTGAACAGCAACGCCAGTGTGCCGTAGATCATGGCTTGCGCCAGCACCGGCAGGAAGGGCAGTGCCATCTCCCCCCAACTCACGTCCAGCGAAGACCCGCCCAGCAGGATAGAGAACCCCAGCCATCCCAGGATCACGATGGCCACCGAAGCCCCGACGAAGGCCAGGAGTCGCCCCCAGAAGAGCCCCGTGCGGCTCACCGGGTGGGCCACGATGAGGTCTAGTCTGCCGTTTTCTTCGTCGCTGGCGAGAAGCCCGCTACCCACGATCACGGCGAAGA
>CAZQDO010000611.1:0-2878 GCA_964592085.1 uncultured Anaerolineae bacterium
GGCCGACTTGCTCAACGCAGTGGTCGCCAGTGTGCCTGACGAGGCGCCGACGCTGCTGGGCGATCTGACGCCGGAGATCGTTCTCTGGTGGGCGGAGCAAGACGCCGGCTTCTACGAGGGGCTGTCGCCAGAGGTAGTGGCGCTGCTCTCCGACGAGGTGCTGGCGTTGATCCCGGAAGAGATGTTGGTGGAAGAGACTGAAGCCGAAGAGGAAGCCATAGAGTCACCTTCACTACCCGAGACCTGGCAGGCGATGTCGGAGGAGGCCGAAAGCCCGGTGCCGCTGGCGTTCGAGACGGCGGCTGATCTGCAAGACAACCCCTTCGGTATGAGCGTGGCCGAGCTGCTCAACCTGATGGTGAGCGGCGGCATACTGTCCGAGCCGGCCGCGCTGATGGCGGACCTGACGCCGGAGGTCTTCCTCTGGTGGGTGGAGCAAGACGCGGGATTCTTGCCCGCGTTGGAACCAGCCACCTTGCGCCTCTTGTCCCCTGATGTCCTGTCCGCGCTGTCGCAAGACTTCATGGACACGCTGGAGCCGGACCTGAGGGCGGAGTTGGAAGGCATCGCGTCTGGCGAGATCGAGGCTTTCATCCCCACCGACAGCATCAACCGTACTAACGGTCAGCCTAGCCTGGCGCTGACTATCTACAAAGACACCGAGGCCAACACCGTCTCCGTCACCCACGCCGTTTTTGATCGGCTAGAAGATCTGGCGTCCGAGAACGGGAAGCTGCGCACAGATGTGGTCTTTGACCAGGCCAGCTTCATTGAGGAATCCATCGCTGGGGTGGCTCGCGAGGGGGGACTGGGTGCGATCTTCGCGGTGGTCGTCATCCTGCTGTTCCTCAGCGGCTTCGTCAACGGTCGCTATACCCTCAGTTGGCGTAGCACGCTGGTCACGGCTGTCAGCATCCCGCTTTCGGTGATGATGGGCTTTGCCCTGCTAAAGTGGCTGCCTCCCGCCGCCAACAGCATCCTGCTTACCCTGGCCGAATTAGCCAAAGACGTGGCAGTCATTGGCTCTATCGTTTCTTTCCTGCTCAAGATCTTCCCCACCGACGTCACCCTCAACATCATGACCCTCTCCGGCATGACCGTCGCCGTGGGCCGCGTGGTGGACGATAGCATCGTGGTGCTGGAAAACATCTACCGCCACATCCAGCGGGGCGAGGACCCGCGCCGGGCGGTGATTGGCGGCACCCGCGACGTGGCGATCCCGATCTTTGCTTCCACCGTTACCACCGTGGTCGTCTTTCTTCCCATCGGCCTGATGGGTGGGTTGATCGGCAACATCTTCCTGCCCTTTGGGATGACTGTGACCTACGCGCTGCTTTCCTCTTTCATAGTGGCCATCACCATTGTGCCGCTGCTGGCCTACCTGTTCATCCGCAAGGAGCACTTGCCGCCGACCCGAGAGGAGACCGCACTGCAAAAGGTATACACACCCGTGCTGAAGTGGGCGCTCAATCACCGATTCTGGACGTTGGTTGTCGCCGTCGCCATCTTCATGGGAAGCCTCTGGCTGCTAGACCAGCGGCCGCAGACCTTCATCCCAGACCTGGGAGAGCCCACCATCAACGTCAGCGTGGACCTGCCCAATGGCACCACCATGGCCGAGACCGATGGGCTGGTGCGTGAGATGGAAGCATCGCTGGACGAGATGGACGGCATCCAGGTCTACCAGAGTCAGGTAGGCACCAGCGGTGGGATAGAAGCTTTCTACCTGGGGAGCTCGATTGACCAGGGCGTGGCCGTGATTGACGTCTACGTGGCATCCCAGGAAGATATGGAGCGATTGATCGGCGCAGTTCGCCAGCAGGCCGAGGCGATCTTTGGCACGGAAAACGTCGTCGTTTCGGCAGCCGGCGGGATGACCGGTGGCCTTACCAGCGGCTTTGACCTGGTGGTGGCTGGGCCGCCTGAGGCCCTGGCGGAGATTGACGGCCAGGTACTTGCTGTCCTGCAAGATGTGGATGGGCTGGTCAACGTCAGCAGCAATCTGGCGACTGGCGACGTCATCATCCGCGTGGACGGGCAGCCGGCTGTGCGCTACAGTGGCGAGATCGAGAGCGAAGATACCATGGGTGTGTTGGCGGCCGGCAAGTCGGCGGTGGAAGAGATGGAAGGCTTGCCCGATGGCGTCAGCGTGTCTGAGGGCTTTGTGGCCCAGGTGCAGACCGAAGGCTTTGCCCAGGCGGGCCAGGCGCTCCTCATCTCCATCGTTGTCGTTTACCTGGTGATGGTGGCTACTTTTGGCTCCTTTGCCCATCCCTTCGTCATCCTCTTTAGCCTGCCGCTGGCGGTGGTTGGGGCGGCGGTGGGGCTGTGGATCACCGACAAAGTGGTGGGCATCTCAGCTATGGTCGGCCTGATGATGCTCGTCGGCATCGTCGTCACCAACGCCATCGTCCTCATTGACCGCGTGCGCGTAAACCGCCGCGAGCAGGGCATGGGGATCTACGATGCGCTGGTGGAGGCGGGCCGCACCCGGCTGCGCCCCATCCTGATGACGGCCATCGCCGCCATCCTGGCCCTGGTTCCGTTGGGGATGGGCCTGACGGAAGGCGCGCTCATCGCTTCCGACCTGGCGGTGGTGGTCATCGGCGGGCTGCTCACCAGCACTCTGCTTACCCTGCTGGTGGTCCCGGTGGTCTACAGCCTGGTGGAAAGCGCCCTGGGCCGCCTGCCCGGCCGTAATTGAACGAGAGCGCTGGCTGAACAGGAGACCTTCACTTCGACAGGCTCAGTACAAGCGACAGGCTCAGGATAAACTCCGCGACGTATTGAGGCCAAGCGGCTTGTGCAAGGCACCCTACTCAGAAACTTCCCCTCACCCCAGCCCTCTCCCCAACGGGGCGAGGGAGCACGTCCCCTC
>CAZQDO010000612.1:0-2856 GCA_964592085.1 uncultured Anaerolineae bacterium
GCCAACAGGATCACCGTATTTCAAGAAGCGGACCTGCTCAACTGCCCACACATTCTCGTGCAGATAGTGGACTACTTCGACCCAGAGAGCGTCAAACTGAGCACTTGGTGCCACTTGACTCAGCAGGGCAAGGACACCTTCCTTTCCCGACTTAGGGGCAAGGGCATTGAGCTCCTGCCAGTGGACTGCGATGCTGCGAGAGCTCTGGTATCAGACGATGAGGATGTTCTCTGCTGCCTCTTCTTCCGGGATGGAGATGTCCTCGAAGTGAAGGGCGGAAGCGATTTTGAGTCACGGGTCAGGTTAATGAACGAAGTGGTCAGGGCTTATGAGGGAAGGATAGAACGCGATCATCTTGAGCCCGAAAAGGGGGAGTGGAAGAAGCAGGTCAATGGTCTGTTCGAAAAGCACGAGGACTGCAACATCATCGTCGCTTTCCCCAGGTTTACTCCAGAACAAGTTGTGCGGATAGCAGCCAAGCTTGCCACTGGCGAAAACAGAGAAAACGCAGTCAAAATGCCCCCTGGAGTAACGAGGCACATCGTCGTCGAGGGCAGAGCTTTGAGGATCAACTTCCCGCTGTCGGTGCTCAAGACAGAGAGGATGTCGTTGGAGGCGAAGAACGAGGTGTTGAAGGAGTTTCTCAGAAAGAGGAAACCTAGACGTTACGAAGAACCGACGTTTATGTATGACGAATAGATTCACTTTAGCAGCGCAGTATGCCTACCTTCCAAGGAGCCTGCCATGTCCATCGCTCCTGAAACGATCCATGATCACCTGGCCCGACTTCCCCGGCGTCGCTCCCTCGACGCCGCCTTGGAACTCTTCGACGCGCTGGGCTACCAGTACGCCGACGAGCTGCCCCTGCCCACCCGCGACTGGCCCGCTGGCGTCCGACGGGTCATACGCGGCAACGCCGAGCCCCCCATCTACCTGGCCCAACACCGCGACTTCCACGTGGTCTACACCCACCTCACCACCGACGACCTGTCCCGCACCGTGGAGCGGCCCATCGTCGAGCACACCCTGCACAAGCTCCATCCCTACGCCCTGTTTGTCTTCGCCAACCGCGACCTGACGCTGTGGGATTTCGTCAACGTCAAGTACGTGGCCGAGGATGGGGGCAGGCGCCGCACCATCCGCCGCATCCACGTGGGGCCGACGGAGCGGCTGCACACCGCCGCCCAGCGTTTGGCGCTGCTGGCCGTGCCCGCCCCCGACACCAGCGCGCTGGAGCTCCAGAGCTTCCACGACCAGGCCTTCGACGTCGAGGAGGTCACCAGGCAGTTCTACCGCGACTACGTGGGGGTGTTTGACGCGCTGTGCAAGGACATCGCCCAACGCAATCCCCATCGTGAGACCCAGGCCGAGATCGAGGCCCAGCAACTCCTCGACCGTCTTATCTTCCTCTACTTCATCCAGAAGAAGGGTTGGCTGGACGGCCAGCTCGACTATCTCCGCCAGCACTTCAAAGCCCATTACTGGGCCGCCCACCACCGGGCCGATCCAGACGGCACCAGCTTCTACAGCGATTTCCTCTTCCCGTTGTTCGTCGCGCTGTCCAACGAGGGCGCAGCCTTCCCCAGTCTGGGCGACGTCCCCTTCCTCAACGGTGGCCTGTTCGAGGTGCCTGCCGACGTGCCCCTGGCCGATCAACTGGTGGTGGGCAACGGCGTCTTCCGCCACGCCTTCGACGACCTGCTGGAGCGCTACAACTTCACCGTGCGCGAGGACACCCCGCTGGACGTGGAGGTGGCCATTGACCCGGAGATGCTGGGCCAAATCTTCGAGAACCTGGTGCTGGGGCTGGAGCGAGGCGAGGACCGCCGCAAGGCCACCGGCTCCTACTACACCCCCCGCGTCATCGTCCACTTCATGTGCCGCCAGGCCCTCAAAGAATACCTGGCTGCCGAAAGCGGCCTTCACCCGGTAGGGATCGAAGGGTTGATGGACGTTGGCCCAGCGGAACAGTTGACGCCCGAAGATGTGGACACCCTGAACGAGATGATCACCGAGCCAGAGGCCCGCCTGTTGCGCGGGTTGGTGGAGGGGGCGCGGGTGCTCGATCCCGCCGTCGGATCGGGTGCTTTCCTGGTGGGGATGCTCTATGAGATGGTGGCCCTGACCAAGCTGCTGGACGTGCGGCTGCGCGGCCAGAGATGGGTGCAGCGTCGCCGCAACTACGACTACGACCTCAAGCGGGGCTTCATCAAGCGCGCCCTGTACGGGGTGGACATCCAGTCGGAGGCGGTGCGCATCTGCGAGCTGCGCCTGTGGCTGAGCCTGATGGTGGACTACGAGCGGCGGGCTGGCGAGGCAGTGCCCACGTTGCCCAACCTGAGCTATCGCGTGCGGGTGGGCGACAGCCTGATCGAGCGGCTGTTTGGCGAGCCCGTGCAACTGGACAAGCTGGCCGACGACGCCGTAGCCCGCCAACTGATTGACCGCGTCCAGACCGAGAAGCGAGGCTATTTCAAAGAGCCCAACCTGTGGGAGAAGCAGCGCCGCGAGCTGCGCATCCTGGGGCTGTTGTGCGAGCTGGCAGCCAAGCTGGTGGGGGCCAAACGGGGCGCCGTGCTGACCCAGATGTCGGCGCAGGTGCCTTCGATGGGCGACGAGTTCCTGTCCAGGGAGCATCGCAAACTGAAAGAGGCGTTCGAGAAAGAGCTGGCCCGCTACGACGGCCTGATGGAGCAGGTGAAGGGAGTGTACGACCAGGTGCGGGCCATGCAGAGCGGCGAAGTAGGAGACGTGGGCGCCCACCCCGCCCAACGGGGCCTATCCGTTATCTGGCGGCGGGACTTTGCCCAGGTCTTCGCCGCCCCGGGCGGGGTCGACGTGGTGATCGCCAATCCG
>CAZQDO010000613.1:0-2846 GCA_964592085.1 uncultured Anaerolineae bacterium
ATGTAGCTCGGAGCTGGGAGATGCTGGAAGAGGGTGGCCAATACATCTTCCACCTCCGGGACGACGTGCGCTGGAGCGATGGTGTTCCGGTGACAGCGGGCGATTTCGAATATGCTTGGAAGCGGGTGTTGGATCCAGCCACACCCTCCCAAGTCGCAGGACTGCTGTACGACATCAAGGAGGCAAGGGCCTACCATGAGGGTCGTGTGTCCGACCCAGACCTGATAGGTGTGCGGGCCGTGGACGAACGTACCCTGGTGGTGGAGCTCGAGGGGCCGACCGGCTATTTTCCCCATGTCTTGTGCCTGTCCAGCACTTTCCCGGTGCCGCGGCATGTGGTAGAGGCGCAGGGAAGAGCCTGGACCGAATTGGCGAATCTGGTGACCAACGGCCCCTTCAGGCTGATGTCCTGGGAACGGGGCGAATCGATGCTCTTGGAACGGAACCCAACCTATCATGGCCGCAGCACCGGTAACCTGCAACAGGTCGAGTTGTGGTTCAGGGTGGCGGAGCCCGCCGGGTGGTTGGAGATGTATGAGGAGAACAGGCTGGAGATTCTTGCCCTCCATTTCCTGCTGCCCTTGACCGACTGGGAGCGTGCCCGGCAGCGGTTTGCTGGACAATTCGTGTCGGTACCGGGGCTGCACACCCACTTCATCGGCTTCGATGTTCGTCGCCCGCCCTTTGATGACCCGCGGGTGCGCCGGGCCTTCGCTCTGGCCATAGACAAGGAAGCCCTGGCCCACCTGACGCTCAGAGGTTTTGCTTTCCCGGCCACCGGGGGGTTAGTGCCGCCAGGGATGCCGGGCCACTCGCCAGGGATCGGCCCGCCCTGTGATCCTGAGCAGGCGCGCCTGCTGCTCGCTGAGGCTGGCTATCCAGCAGGGCAAGGCTTCCCGGAACTGGAGGTGCTCTCGACGGACAAGCCCCTTTTCGTTTCCACGGTTGAGAACCTGCGGACACAATGGCTGTACAAGCTAGGGGTAGAGATCGCCTACAAGTGCTTGAGCTGGGGAGAGTATCTCGACAGGCTGAGCTGGGAAAGCCCCCACATCTGGTTGAGTGGTTGGACGGCAGACTATCCAGACCCCGACAACTTCCTGCGGGTCGCCGACTGGAGGCGTCTCGGCGGGTGGCGAAACGAACTCTACGATCGATTGATCGAGGGTGCTCGGCGAGCGACGGACCAGGGCGAGCGGATGAGAATGTACCAGCGAGCAGAGCCAATCCTGCTACAGGAGGCACCGATCTTGCCCCTGTGGCATTACCGCTCTCACCTGTTGGTGAAGCCGTGGGTGAGGCGATACCCTACATCTCCGATGAGGATGTGGTTTTGGAAGGACGTCGTCATCGAGCCACACTAATGTCCAGGAGCCAGGGCGCTCTGTTCACATTGTAGGCTGCCTGGTGGACTATTCGGAGCCCCGTTCCCCTACGGCGACGGGGCTCGTCCTGTGGTAGGCGGCATCTGCTGGCCAAGCCTTGAGCGCAGGACTTCTCCGTCTCAGCAAGCGAGAGGTGGGTGTGTAGAGAGGTGGTGATCGAAACGCACTAATGAACCGAACCCGAAACCGCTCGACGAGAATCCGCACTGTTAGGCCCCCGTCACGTGAAACAAGGCGGGGGCCTTGCCGTGTCCGCCCGAAAAGCCTAGCTACGGCGTGCAGCAGCGCCGAAACGTGGCGAGGCCAGCTTTTTTTGACGGCGCTTTTGGCGCTGCATTGGCGCCTGTGTGCTACTCTGTGATCGTAGAGCGGGTGAGACCCGGTGACAGAGAGGAGACGACGAGCAGACGAGAGGATACTGCCCTCCGGCAACCCGGCGAGGAAACACGGTTACCCCTACGGACAGGCGGAGGAAGCACCTGTGGAAGGATTGCTGGACGTCATCCTCCGTTCAGCCCTGAAACTGGCCCTGGGAGACGGTGAGCCACAACAGCCGAGTGCATCAAAACACGGGAGACTCCGGAGGCCCGACGTCAGCGCCCCTTAACTGGTGAGGAGGAACGACCGGGCTTCGCGGTCACATGACAGGGCGTTGCAGGAGCAGGAGGTGCAACATGCAAAGCTGGAATGAGGTTCGAGCACGGCAAGAGCGCCGCAAGGATGCGCTACGGTTGGCAGAGGAGGACCAATTGGTGGTTCTCTCTCCAAATGGAGGAAGTGGGTGATGACACGGATCATCGTCCGCTGTGTCGTTGCGTTTGCGGTGGCTTCCTTGCTGGCTGCCTGTGGCGCATCCACGCAAGGCCCTACGACCTGGCTGGATCGCCCTCTCGACGGGGTCACACTTCCCATGGGGCCGGTTACGATTCAGGCCCACGCCTCCGATGTCGACGGCGTGGCCAGCTTTGAATTCTTCGTTGGCGATACCTCCCTGGTCTCCGTCCCTGCCGAGGGCTTCCGCCTCTGCGAAGCCACAGCGGCATGGAATCCTGCCGCACCCGGCACCTACAATATCCATGCCAGGGCCACGGACTCCCAGGGGAATGTCGGCCCCTATGCCACATCAACGGTGACGGTGGGCCAGCTATCGTTGGCTTCGCCTACGCCTACATCGTCGCCTGCGTATGCAGCGCCCACGGCTTCGGGCACACATGCAGCGCCGACCTCGACGCCCACACGCCCGCCTTCAGCTTCGGCTACACGCGTGCCACCCACTCCGACGCCCACACGCCCGCCTTCAGCTTCGGCTACACGTGTGCCACCCACTCCGACGCTCACACATGTGCCGCCCACCGCGACGCGAGTGCCACCTACATTCACCCCTACAACGCCACCTCCGGCGCCGAGGATCGTCTCTTTCCAGGCCAATCCAACCGCTCTAGTGCTCGGACAATGTACCAC
>CAZQDO010000614.1:0-2844 GCA_964592085.1 uncultured Anaerolineae bacterium
CCCCTCTCCCCCGCTGACGAACGCACCCCCCGTGACAGTGCAACTGCCCATCTACAACGAGCTCCACGTGGTGGAACGCTTGATTGACGCTGCGGTGCGTCTGGGCTATCCCAGGGACAAGCTCCAGATCCAGGTGCTGGACGATTCCACCGACGAGACGACGGCCCTGGCTCAAGCTCGCGTGGACTATTATCGGAGGCAGGGGTTTGACATTGTCCTGATCCACCGCCCTGAGCGGACAGGCTTCAAGGCCGGGGCCCTACAGCGGGGTCTGGAAACAGCCAGGGGGGAGTTCGTCGCCATATTTGACGCCGACTTCGTGCCCAACTCGGATTTCCTGCAGTGCGTCATTCCCCACTTCCAGAGCCGGCCTCACCTGGGTCTGATCCAGGCTCGCTGGGGTCACATCAACGCCGACTACTCGCCCCTGACCAGAGCGCAGACATTGGCCCTGGATGGCCACTTCGTGGTGGAACAGACAGCTCGCCAGCGCTCAGGACTCTTCATGAACTTCAATGGCGCTTCGGGCGTCTGGCGAAAGAGCTGCATTGAGGAAGCCGGAGGCTGGCAGGGCGATACCCTGTCCGAGGATCTGGACCTGAGCTATCGCGCCCAGTTGACCGGTTGGGAATTTCTCTATCTGCCTGACGTGGTCTCCCCGGCCGAGATCCCGCCCCAGATCAACGCCTTCAAGCGCCAGCAGTTCCGCTGGGCCAAAGGCTCCATCCAGTGTCTCCTGAAACATTGGCGCACACTGATAGGAGCACGGCAGCCAGTCTTCGTGCGCCTGCAAGGGCTGATCCATTTGAGCAACTACCTGATCCACCCTCTGATGGTGATCCTGCTGCTGCTGACCCTGCCCCTGCTGCTTGGGCAGGGTGTGACACGCCTTCCATTATTGTATCTCGGCCTGGGCAGCCTGGGGCCGCCCCTGCTTTTCGTGCTATCTCAATGGGACACTTACCCCGACTGGCGTCAGAGGCTGGCTTACTTCCCTCTCCTGGTTCTGCTAGGCACAGGGATCGCTTTGAACAACGCTCTGGCCGTAGGCGAGGCTCTGACCAGGCGCCCCAACCATTTCCAACGCACACCCAAGTTCGGCCTCGAAGAGCGCACAGACGGCTGGACTGAGAGCCACTACGCCTTGCCTTTCGACTGGATGACGCTGGGCGAGGCGTTTTTGAGCCTGTATTCCCTGATCACTGTGATAGTGGCTCTGGCCAAGGGGAACCACTATGCCGTGCCCTTCCTACTCCTGTATTTGAGCGGGTTCGGTTACGTGGCTGCTTTGGGCCTTGGGCTAAGAACGCAGATGGGCAAGATTGGCGGATTTCTCTTCAGTCCAAGTCGCTTGATCCGTTAATCCCGCCAATCCGCAATTCTAACAAAAGAGCCCAATCGAGGATAGCCCTTCCTCGATTAGGCTCATGACCCACCAATGACTTCTATGCAAACCAGGTTTCAAGTGTTCTCGTCTTTTTCGACATCGGTGGCTTTTGGCTCTAGCTTGGGGGCCTTGGTGACAGGAGGCTTGAACTCAGCCCCCTCCATGATGATCTCACCACGGATGAAGCCTCCCTCGTCAACCAGAAAGGACTTCACGGTGATGTCGCCCCAGACGCGGCCGGTGGACAGCACCTCCACCCGGTTGGCCTTGACATTGCCTTTGATGGACCCCGACACCGAAACATTGTAAGCGACGATGTCGGCCATGACCTTGGCTTCCTCACCGATGATGAAGTTGCCGCCCGTTTCCACCAATCCCTCGAACACGCCCTCGACGCGCAGGCCACCGTCATTCTGGACGGTGCCTTTGAAATTGGTGGTAGGGCCTATCACCGTCTCCACCTGGCCTGGTGGGGGAGGCTTGAGTTTGTTTCTCTTCAATATGGACACTATTGGTTCCTCCTTAAGGATATGATTTATTGAACACTTGGGAGAAACCAGGTTTTTCTACTCAGGAGTGCCTATCGGGGCAATGAAAACGCCCACAGTCTGCAAATGTTTTGGGTGCAAAGGACTACAAAAACCTGGTTTCTGATACCGCTAAATATACTACGCTTAGAGAGATTTGTCAACCAGGCTTGTGGTGAGCCTGCCGAACCAATAATGATGAAACTGCTAATAGCCACTCACAACCCCGGCAAAGTCAGAGAGTACAAAGAGCTGCTAGCCGGCCTGCCCCTGGAGCTAACTTACCTCGCCCAGGAGGGCGTGGACATCGAAGTGGCCGAAACGGGGGAGAGCTTCGCCGAGAACGCCAGGCTCAAGGCCGCAGCTTACGCCAGGGCCAGCGGCCTCTTGACCCTGGCCGATGATTCCGGGCTGGAGGTGGATGCTCTCGGCGGCGAGCCGGGGATACACTCGGCCCGCTACGCCGGAAAAGGGGCCAGCGACGAGGACCGCTATCGGCTGCTCCTGGAGAAGCTGCGGGGGATCCCCTGGGAGGAGCGGACAGCGCGCTTCCGCTGCGTCATTGCGGTGGCCACGCCGGAGGGCCAGATTCACACCGCAGAGGGGACCTGCGAAGGCATCATCGCTTTCGCACCCAGGGGAGAGCACGGCTTCGGCTACGACCCTGTCTTCTACTTTCCAGAATACGGGATGACCATGGCCGCACTGCCCCTGGAGACCAAGAACAGGATCAGCCACCGGGCAAGGGCGGCACAGGGGGCAAGGGAGATACTGAAGAGAGGTTGGAGGTTGGAAACTAGAGAATGATAGTCGTATCCAGCAGTAACGGAAGGGTGGGGATCTCGACAGCGATGGAGGCGCTGCGAAACGGCGGCTCGGCCATTGATGCGGTGGAGGCTGGCATCCGCTTGGTGGAGAGCAATCCAGATG
>CAZQDO010000615.1:0-2840 GCA_964592085.1 uncultured Anaerolineae bacterium
TCGGTCACGACATGGGGCTCATGGCCCAGTTTGCCGACCGCGTGGGAATCATGTACGCGGGGAGGTTGGTGGAGAATGGCCCCGTGCGAGACATTTTCTCAAGCCCTCAACATCCCTACAGCCAGTTGCTGATAGCCAGCCTCCCATCCCTGGAGAAGAAAGGCGTTTTCCAGGGGATAGCAGGCTTTCCACCTTTGCTGCTCGATCTTCCACCAGGATGTGTCTTCCACCCCAGATGCCCCTGCGCCATGGATCGCTGCGCGGTGGAAGCCCCGGTGCTGAGGCCCGTGGGGCTCAACCACTCAGCGGCCTGCCACTTGCTGGAGGAGCGCCAAGGGGTGATGCCATGAAGACTTTGCTTGAGGCGCGGAATATCACCAAAATCTTCGGTGGGGGAGTGATCAAGAAGCACCGCACCATCGCCCTGGAAGATTTTTCGCTCTCCATCGGCGGCGGGCAGCCGATGATTACCGGTGTGGTCGGGGAGAGCGGGAGTGGGAAGACCACCATGGCGCGTCTTCTCCTGGGCCTGGAATCACCGACTCAGGGAGAGGTGTTTTACAAGGGGAAAGACCTCCGCCAGTTGTCACGCACAGAATGGCACGCCTTCCTGCAGGATGTGCAGATCATTTTCCAGGACCCCTTTGAAGTGTACAATTCCTTCTACACGGTGGATCGTGTCCTCACCATCCCTATAGCCAAGTTTCACCTGGCGAGCTCGAAGCGCGAGAGCAGGGCGCTGGTCGAGGAGGTCTTGCAAGCCGTGGGACTGCGCCCTGAGGAGACCCTGGGGCGCTACCCTCATCACCTGAGCGGGGGACAGCGTCAGCGTATCATGGTGGCACGGGCGCTCCTCTTGAGGCCCAAGTTGATCATCGCCGATGAACCCGTCTCCATGATAGATGCCTCCCTGCGAGCCACCGTGCTGGATAACCTGCGCCAACTCAATGAGGAGTTCGGCATCTCCCTCATTTACATCACCCACGACCTGACGACGGCCTATCAAATCAGTGGCAACATCATCGTGCTCTACCGCGGCTCCGTGGCGGAGGCGGGGGACGTCGAACTGGTGGTTGGACAGCCACAGCATCCGTACACAAAGCTGCTGATTGGCTCGATCCCTCTGCCGGATCCAGACCGCCGCTGGAGTGACGAAGCCCCGGCATCCGCTATGGGAAAACAGGCCAGCGAGGGTATGGGCTGTAAGTTTGCAGACCGTTGCCCGCAAGCCTTCTCGTTGTGCCTGGAAAAAGCGCCGCCCCTGTTTGAGACGAACCCACATCGAGCGACCGCTTGCTATCTATATCAGGATTATCCTTCGATTCGGCCTGAGGAGATGGACACGGTGTTTGTTCGGAGAACCGCGACATTGAGAGTTCAGGCCGGCTAGTCGCCGGCAGTGGCCCTTCGACAGGCTCAGAGTGTGGCCTGGCAGACGTTGGGTGAAGCCTGGCACACCGGTGCCGGCCTTGGAAGGAGGTGAGGAATCAAATTCCTGGTGAGTTATAATGGGGGGATGCTTCATGGAGGAAGCATCCCAAAGATAAATCTCACATAAACACAAAAAAATACGGAGGAGACAATAAATGTCTAAGAGGACGCTTGTAAATTTGTTCCTGGTGTTCGTAATGCTACTGACACTGGGGATGGGCGCGGCCAGCGCTGCTCCGCCGGCCCAGGAGGAGTTGACCTACACGGTTAAGCTGGGCGATACCCTGTGGGCCCTGGCGGAGAAGTACCTGGGCAGCGGCCCGGCTTATTGGGCCATCGTCGGCGCCACCAACGACCGATACGCCACGGATACCAGCTTTGCCAAGATTGACAACCCCAGCCTGATCCATCCTGGCTGGAAGCTCCTTATCCCCAGCGCCGAGGAAGCGGCGAAGTACGTCGAGGTCCCCGTTGCGGCCCCTGCGGCTGTAACCCGGGCGGAGACGCTCAACATCGCCGTAAGCAAGCCGTACGCCGCTCCCGACAACCTCAACGTCTACGCGGGGGCCGACCGGTCCAGGTCGGGCATCCACCAGTTGGTCTACGAATACTTCTTCTACGAGAACCTGCAGACCGGGGAGTACATCCCCTGGCTGGCGACGGGGTACGAGTATAACGACGACTTCACCGCCATCACCGTCAACCTGCGGGACGGGGTTAAGTGGAGCGACGGTGAGGCGTTCACCGCAGACGATGTCGTCTTCACCTACGACACGCTCCTGGCCAACCCGGCCATGACCTGGGCCTCGGAGGTGAGCAAGTGGACTGAGTCGGTGGAGAAACTAGACGACCTCACCGTACGGTTTAATCTGACAGCGCCCAACCCCCGTTACCACGTGAACCGGGAGGCCTTCCCCGCGGTGGGCATCTGGGGAGGGATCTCGATCCTGCCTCAGCACATCTGGGAGGGATTGGACCCCCTGACCTACCAGAACTCTGACCCCATTGGGACAGGGCCTTACACACTGGTCAGTGCTTCGGGGACGGCCATCACCTGGGAGCGCGACGACAACTGGTGGGGCACGAAGGTGTTCGGGGTGACGCCAACGCCGAAGCTCATGACCTTCCAGTACGTCGGTTCGCCAACCAGCGTCGCCCTCGCTCTGGCAGCTAACGACATTGACACCCCCCAGATTGGGATCCTCTCACTGGGCGACTTCCTGGCGGTGGCCGAGAGGAATCCGAAGGTCAGTGCCTGGCACAAGGAGGCTCCCTACACCTGGCTGGATCCGTGTCCGAGGGCGCTAATGGTTCAAAATGCCAATCCCCCGTGGGACCAGAAAGAGATGCGGTGGGCCCTCTCCTACTTGATCAACTGGCAGTCCATCGTTGACCTGGCCTACGAGGGG
>CAZQDO010000616.1:0-2837 GCA_964592085.1 uncultured Anaerolineae bacterium
CCACCAGGACGCCGACACTGATCAGTGCCATCTTGTGCTTGCGAAATCGCCACCACATCAACTTCCAGTAGGGGGCGACGTATATCCTTTCCTCTTCGCTCGTAGTCTCCTGGATGCTTTCGATTCCATCGGCAGCATTCCTTAGCGGTTCCATATCTACCATTTTACCCCCGCCTTTTCAGTCGGATGCGTGGATCGACCCAGGCCAATAGGATATCTGAGGCCAGCGTGCCGATGACCGTCAGCGCGCTCAACAGGAGCAGAAGGCTTCCGGCCAGGTACATGTCCTGGGACATCAAGGCTCGCAGCATCATGGGCCCGGTCGTTTGCAGACTGAGCACGTAGGCGATGAGCGTCTGCTTGGAGATCTGGCTGGTCAGCGACCAACCGATGGTACTGAAGAAGGGGTTCATCGCCACTCGCGTCGGGTACTTCCACACCAGCCTGCCTTCTGTGAGTCCCTTGGCCCGCGCCGTCTCCACGTACGGCTTGTTCAACTCGTCCAGCAGGTTAGCCCGTGTGGTCCGAATGGTCCCGGCCGTGTTGTTTACAGCGACGATGAGGACAGGGATCCACAGGTGCCTTAGCAGGTCGACAATCTTGGTCCAGTTGATCAGCACCTCACCTTGGAGAATGCTCAGCAAAAGGGCCATCCCTGAAACGTCCGGTGGATTCGCTGCACCACACACGCCCTGTGAAGCAGCGGCTGGGTAGACCCACGGGGCCACCATGCATTCCTGGGAGAACAGCCCTCCGACATTCAATCCGAGCCGGGTCATAGCCAGCCACATGATGACCAGGGCAATCATGAACCCTGGCGTGCCTGCACCGACGAAGCTGATGACGGACATGAGATAATCGGGGATGGAATACTGGTGTGTAGCGGAATAGACCCCCACGGGGATGGCCACAAACCAACTCACCAGCATGGCGATGACGGCAAGCACCATTGTCAGTCCAATGCGTTCCCAGATCAGGTCCTTGACCGGTTTATGCCACTCCATGGACTGACCCCAATCGCCACGGAGGATGATGCCGCTGACCCACTTATAATATTGCACATAGATGGGTTGGCCCAGCCCGTAGCGTTGCCCCAATGCTTCGAGCGCCGTCCGATCGATGGATTCGCCCATCGCACTCATTTGAGCCGCGTAGGTGGTCAGAAAATCGCCCGGCGGGAGTTGGATAATGACAAACGAAATGACCGAGATGATGAACAGGGTGGGGATCATAAACAAGACGCGCCGCAGGATATAACCTAGCATGTATTACCTCCCCAGGTGACTACCTCGACGATGTTAGATTGAACATGTGTTCGTCCAGAAACCAGGTTTTTCTCTGCAATAGACAAGATCCTGGCTAAGCAGAGTGACCAGGACAATGACGTCTCCTCGCTTTTGGGTGCAAAAAACCTGGTTTCTTACGGAATGTAACATCGCCAAACTACCCAGGTATCAGAACAGATCACTGGATACATTGGGGTGGAGGGCAGAACCAGGGTCCTGCCCTCCACTGATGACGCATCACTTGACACCTACTAGGTGTGTTTTTCAGGTTCCTCCCAGTAGTGGGTCTCCGTGCCCAGGAAGTGCTCGTCGGCGACGGTGTCGTCTGCCGGCATCCCGTCCAGGTAGCCGCGGAAGCCGTTCTTGACGATGCACGGGGCCGGCTGGTTGCCCAGATAGCCGATCATGGGCAACTCCTCGGCCCAGATATCGAGGATCTGGAAGAACAGCTCGGTCTGCTTGTCCGGATCGGCCTCCTGCTCGACCTGGGTCCAGATGTTCCAGATGTCTGTGACCCAGTGGTCCTCGGGCGGCTTTTCGGCGTTGGGGTCGTCGGGATCGTGCAGATACAGGCCCCAGGCGCAGGCCCACGGACGGTCCGTCTGATACCCTCGGAAGATCACGGCCAGTGGCGCCAGGGGTAACAGCGTCCGGTCGCCGCCCCACCAGGCGGCCTCGATGTCGTTAGCCTGGAACCGCTCCTGGTACAGCGAGCGCTCGTTGTACTTGTAAGCGCACTTGACGCCCACATCGGCAAAGTACTGCACCAGCAACTGGGCTGCGTCCTCGTCGGGTTGCCCGGCCTCCATGGTGCCCACGATCTCAAAGCTGACGGGGCCGCTGCCATCCTTCCACAGGCGGAAGCCATCGGCGTCCTTCTGATCATAGCCGGCCTCGTCCAGCAGACGGGCGGCCTCGTCAGGGTCATAGTCCAGGTAGACGTTCGACAGCTTGGGGTAGTACTGGGGCGACTCCTCCATCGGGCTGTACTGGCGCGGTGTGTGAAAGCCGTCGTAAACCAACTCGTTCATTTCGTTGCGGTCTACGGCCAGCGAGAGGGCGATGCGCACGTTCCGCTCGTTGAAGAACTCGCGCAGCTTCTCGTTCTTGGTGGTCAGGTTGCACTGCAGACATTTGTGATTGGCCGTCTTTTGGACAAAGACGTGATAGTCGCCGGCCGCCTCGCTCTCCTTGTAGAGCGTATAGTTGGCCATGGCCATTCTGCGGGACTGGAAGTCGATCTCGCCATTGGTGACCCACAGGTTGAGCACTTCGTCCGTCTCGAACAGGCGGTGCTGGATGGTGTCAACGTAGGGGAGCTGGTTGCCTCCAGGGTCCACGCCGTAGAAGTAGGGGTTGCGCTCCATGATGAACAGCTCTTCAGAGAGTAGGTTCTTGGCCAGCCAGGGGCTGAGACTGGGCCGCTCAGGATTCAAGTACCAGTAGTTCTTGTCTGCATAGTAGGTGGCCCAACTGTCATAGCCGGCGTCTGTCGCCGCCGCCTGCAAAGCGTCCTTATCGTCGGTAAAGTCGATGTGGAACTGCTTCATG
>CAZQDO010000617.1:0-2831 GCA_964592085.1 uncultured Anaerolineae bacterium
GTGTAGCGGCTGACGTGGCCTGAGACCGAGGTGACAAAGCGGGGTGGCTTGCCCAACTGCTCTGAGATGACGTTGGTCTCATGGGAGCCACCATGCACGAGCACCACTCGTTCCCCGTTCCCGATGAGGTGAGCGACATCGGGACAAAGCGACTCAAGGCCCACCCCTTCCGCGCCGCCGATTTTGACGACGATCATACCCGTCTCCTTTCAAAGTTAGACATAAGTGAAGATCATATCAGGTGGACACACCTACGGAGCCCACGTAGAGCCGACCGTAAGGACGGGTGCTGACTGGCAACAGCTTGGTGAATTCCCATCCCAACACCTCTTCCAGGCCGAAATCGAATTCCTCGCAGAAGGGAGCCAGGCAGCGGCGCAGGTGTCCCCAGTCCTCCTTGGTCATGGGCTGGATGCTGACCTCCCGCCCCAGCTTGTAGGGTTCCACCTGGCCCCGCAGATAGATCGCCCCTCCGTGCATCCCTGCGCCCAGATAGTTGCCGGTCAGGGAGACCATCCGACTCTCCAGACCCAGGACGATGAGGGTGCCGCCGGCCATGTACTCACCCAGGAAGTCGCGAGCCATGCCGCCGATGACGAGCAACGGCGCCTTCTCAGCCGAGGCCTTCATGTGGATGCCCACCCGATAGCCCACGTCGCTGCGGACGTAGATCTCCCCGCCTCGCGCCGAGTGGCCCACCACGTCACCAGCCTGACCGTGTACCACGATGCGCCCGGCGTTCATGGTGTTGCCCATCGCGTCCTGAGCGTTCCCGTAGACGTTGATGGAGCATCCGTCCATGAAGGCCCCCAGGTCGTTACCGGGCGTGCCTTCAATTTCAATGCGCATCCTGTTGCTCAGGCCGGTGCCGATGTAGCGCTGCCCCTGCACGTTGCGCAGGGTGACTTGCTGGACACCGTCCCGTTCACGCTGGCGCAACCAGTCGTTCACCTCCCGATAGCTCAGGCCATTGACGTCGAGCTCCCTTACCATGATGGATTCACCTTCCCGCTGGCTGAATGCCCAGCACTTCTAAACTGCCCTGGTCCAGTCCCAACCCCCGTAGTCGCTCGCGATTGCCCCGCAGGCTCTCAATGGCGTTGATGCCCAGCGCCCCTAACACATCCTTCACTTCCAGCGTCCAGGCTCGCAATAGATTGCAGATTCGCTCTACCCCCTCGTCTACCCGCTGGCGGCGCATCAGCCGCTCGTCCTGGGTGGTCAGGCCCCAGGCGCATTTGCCGGTGTAGCAGGCCTGGCAGAGGCCGCAGCCCAGGGCCACCAGCGCTGCCGTACAAACGGCCACCGCGTCGGCTCCCAGAGCAATGGCCTTAGCCACGTCTGCGCTGGAGCGGATGCCGCCTGAGGCGATGAGGGAGATCTGATGGCGGATGCCCTCCTCGCGCAGGCGGTCGTCTACCGCAGCCAGGGCCAGCTCCAAAGGGATGCCCACGTGGTCGCGGATCACAGTAGGCGCGGCCCCTGTGCCCCCGCGAAAGCCATCAATGGTCAGAAAGTCGGCCCCGGCCCGCGCCGCACCGCTGGCGATGGCCGCCACGTGGTGCACGGCGGCGATCTTGACCCCCACCGGCTTGCTGTAGTGGGTGGCCTCTTTCAGAGCGTAGACCAACTGGGCCAGGTCCTCGATGGAGTAGATGTCGTGGTGAGGGGCGGGCGAGAGAGCGTCGGTGCCCGGCGGGATCATGCGCGTGCGGGCGATGTCCTCCGTCACCTTCTCGCCGGGCAGATGCCCCCCGATGCCCGGCTTGGCCCCCTGGCCGATCTTGATCTCGACAGCCGCCGCAGCCTCCAGATAGCGCTGATGCACGCCAAATCGTCCGGAGGCCACCTGGACGATGGTCTGCGGGCCGTATTCATACATCTCTTCGTGCAGCCCCCCTTCGCCGCAATTGTAGAAAGTACCAGCCCGCCGGGCCGCCTCGGCCAGGATTTTGTGCACGTTGAGGTTGACCGCCCCCAGCGACATGGCCCCAAACAGGATGGGGGTCTCTAACTTGAGTTGAGGTGGCAAAGGGGTTTCGAGGATGGGAAGATCATCACCGTTGGTAGAGAACTCCAGACGATCCGGCTTACGGCCCAGGTAGGTGATGATCTCCATAGGCTCTCGCAAGGGATCAATGGAGGGATTGGTCACCTGGCAGGCATCCAGCAGCAGATGGTCCCAGATGATAGGATAGGGCTGATCGTTGCCAGAGCCGGCCAGCAGCATGGCCCCGCTCTGAGCCTGGCGCAGGATGCTGTGGCGGGTCGCTGGTGTCCAGTTGGCATTGGGGCGTGTGGTACAGGGGTTGGGTACGACAGCGATGGCTTTGTCAGGACAAAAGGCGACGCAACGCTGGCAGGCCACACAACGGGTGTGGTCGGCCACCACTTTTCCGTCCTCCATGTGCAGGGCCTCGAAGCTACATTCCCGCACACAGCGCCCGCACCCATTGCAGTGGGGCGCGACCCGAACTAGGAAGTCAGACGGCAGATAATTCCTCATACCACCACCTCCTGCCGCAAGCGCCCCTCGACCGGAAAGCCGGCGCGGGGCTCCCAGACCTCGCGTGGCGACGGGCACACGGCGCGGATGGCCGCCTCCTCCGAGGCCAGGTAAACCATGCCATCGCCCTGGGCAGCGACGAGGGGGCGCAGCTTGATGCGGTCGCTCAAGCCGATGAGGCCCCGCTGATGGCCAACAATGATGCTGAAAGGGCCATTGGCCAGCCCCCCACCGTAGACCTGGCGCAGGGCGGTGTAGGTCGCCTGCTTTTGCGGCGACCCCATGCGCCCAATCTGTTCCCAGAAAGGCGGCGCCAGGATGGCAT
>CAZQDO010000618.1:0-2818 GCA_964592085.1 uncultured Anaerolineae bacterium
TCAGAACCCACCCCATTCAGGAGCCGTAGCGGACTGAACCTGGAGCATACGTCAGTGGGGTTTCCCTCCCACTGGGGAGATCCTACCCTTTCAACCAGGCCCAATCTCAACCAGCAGGAGGCTCACCATGGACGAGAAGACAGGCTTACAGCACAAGGGTGGAGACCGCAACGCCAGGATGGCCTTGGGCATGGTCATTGGACTGGCTCTGGGCATTTCTATTGGTGTATCGCTGGGCAGTATCCCCATAGGCGTCGCCATCGGAACCGGAACCGGCGTGGCCCTGGGCATGGCTTTATCCGGCCGACAACGGGAACCGTCCAAGCCGCTGACCATCGCCGGCGTCGCGCTATTGCTGGTGGGGATCATCGTCCTGGCCCTGGTGATGAGCCTGGTCTTGCCCCACTGGTGGTGTGACTATCCAGTTCTGAATCTTTTCCCCGGTTGCTGATGGGACACCCGCGGAGGTAGAGGACATGACGAACCGAGGTTCTCGCCATCTGAAGCTGATTGCCCTGGCTCTCCTAGCAGTCCTGATCGGGCTGCTGCCTTTGGCGCCTTGCCTGGCACAAAGCACAACCGCGCCTGAAGAAGCCCTCCCCTACGGGTTGCGGCAAGAAGGCCCCACAGATGCCAAAGAACTGGAGACCTTTGCCGACGCCTTCTTCGCCGAGCAGATGGAGGTCTCACACCTGCCAGGGGCCGTATTCGTCCTGGTCAAGGACGGCGAGATCTTCCTGGCCAAGGGATACGGGTACGCTGACCTGGAGAGCCAGCGAGCAGTGGTTCCCGCTGAGACCCTCTTCCTTCCCGGCTCGGTGGGCAAGCTCTTCACCGCGCTGGCGGTCATGCAACTGGTCGAGCAAGGGAAGCTCAACCTCACTGACGATGTCAATGACTATCTCGATGACTTCCAGATCCCGAGCACCTATCCCCAGCCCATCACGGTGGGTGACCTCCTGACTCACACCGCCGGCTTTGACGAGCGCTTCATCGGGGAGGCCGTGGATACGCCCGAGGAGCTGCTGCCGCTAGGGCAGTACCTGGCCCGGAACATGCCTCACCGCTCCATGCCACCCGGCGACAACGTCAGCTACTGCAATCACTGCTATGCCCTGGCCGGGTACCTGGTGGAGAAGGTCACCGGTATGACGTGGGAGCAATACGTCGACGAGAGTATCCTCCAGCCGCTGCAGATGAGCCGAAGCAGCGTGCAGCAGCCGCCGCCAGCGGACCTGGCGGCCGACTTGGCGGTGGGATACGTCTACTCCGGCGCGGACTATGTGCAAGCGCCATACCCTCTGATGAACATCGGTCCGGCAGGGGCTCTCTATGCTACCGGCACAGACATCGCCCATTTCATGATCGCCCAACTCCAGCGAGGGCGCTACGGAGAGGCACGCATCCTGCGCGAGCAGACCTTCAAGGACGTCCATGAGCGAGGTTTCAGTAACCATCCGCGATTGCCGGCCTACACCTACGGCGGCTTCTCTCTGTTCAACTCAAACGGTTTGCGCGTTTTGTCCAAGGGTGGCGACGTCGGCGGCTTCTCCAGTCTACTTGTCCTCTTGCCGGATCAGGGCATCGGCTTCTTCACCTCCTTCAATGCTGCTATCGACCCCTTCTCGAGCACGGAGCCCCGCGAGGAGCTGCTCACCCAGTTCCTCGATCACTACTATCAATCCCAAGACCAGTCGATCGAGCCTCGACCATCGGCCAATCTGGCGCGAGTGACCGGCAACTACCGCTGGAATCGCCTCTCTCGGGTCACGGCCGAGAAAGCCTTGAACCCTCTGGGAATGCTTCAGATCCGCCTCGTGCCCGACGACGACGGCACGCTACGGATGAGTTCCGCCGTGCCCCTCATCAAGCCAGCACGCTACACGGAGATTGAGCCTCTCCTTTTCCAGAGTGTGGACGGCACCGACTACATCGCCTTCCGAGAAGATGCGGCCGGACGTATCACACATATGTTCGGCAGGATAGGCGAGGAACCAGCCACCTTCGAGAGGGTGCGATGGTATGAAAGGGACGTGGTACAGCTACGCCTCATCGCCCTCCTGTTGGTGAGCTTTCTTTCGGTACTGGCCTGGCCTGTGGCCGCGCTCATCCGCCGTCTGCGCGGACGGCAGACCCACAACCCTCGGCTGGCCAGGATTGCCCGCTGGCTGGCCACCGTGGTCGCTATACTTGACTTGGTGTTTGTGGTCGGGTTTGCCGCCGTGCTGATGCAGGGCCTCTCGGGCGGAGGACCCTACCCACCGTCCTGGTTCGTCGCCCTGCTGGTGCTTCCCCTCGTGACTGCGGTGTTGTCTGTCGCCTTGCTCGTGCTCGCGTTGATGGCCTGGAAGGAACGGTACTGGTCCCTGGTGGGCCGATTGCACTACTCTCTGGTGACCCTCGCCGCGCTGGCCTTCGTGTGGTTGGCCAACTATTGGAATCTGCTGGGATTCAAGCTTTGACGTCAAGGAGGAGATGATGACCGAGACCCTAGTGAATGTGCTAGGCGTGCTGGGCTTGGCGGTTGCCTTCATGGTGGCAGCAACCGGCATACTGGTCCTCGCCCTGGCCTCCAAGGTCGTGAGGGACACCAGGAACCAAACGAAATGATCGTCGTCGACAAGGAAGAATGCTCGCAGTGCGGCCAGTGCGTGAGAATCTGCCACGAGCACTGCATGGCGCTCATCGACCACACGATAATCATCGACTACGACCTCTGCAGCACCTGCACGCAATGCGTTGCTGTCTGTCCCCGGCAGGCCCTTGCCTGGAATGGGGCTCCACCGATTCCCTATGACAACTCTCGCCTGCCCTCGGC
>CAZQDO010000619.1:0-2802 GCA_964592085.1 uncultured Anaerolineae bacterium
CGCCGCTTTCACGAGGCGTTTGAGAAGGTGCCCTTCATAGTCGGCTTCTCACCCTTCCTGGATGACAGCACAGCGAACGCCGATCTGATCCTTCCGGATCACAGCTATCTGGAACGACTACAGGACGTGACCCCGCCTCCCGGCCTTGGCTTTCCGGTAGTAGGCTTGGCACAACCGGTAGTTGCTCAGTTGTACGACACACGCGGTACCGGAGACGTGCTTCTAGAAGTCGCGCGGCGGCTGGGAGAGCCCGTATCCCAGTCGTTTCCGTGGAGCAGTTTCGCCGAGGTGGTGCAGTACAGGGTCGCCGGCCTCTGGTACTCCGAGACTGGGGATATCACTACCACAGAGTTCGCGTTCTTCTGGGAGGAGTTCTCACGAAGGAGTGTGTGGTCTGATGCACCGTACCGCCTTGGCGACTGGGGGCGGGTACTGAATACACCGTCTGGCAAGTTCGAGTTCTATTCGCAGACCCTGCGTGACGAGCTGGAACAGGTCGCCGACGGTGGCCTGGACAGCTTGTTGGATGAGTTGGGCGTGGGCGCTCGGGGTGACGAGGCGTTCCTACCTCACTATGAGCCGCCGGTAACACTGGGCGGACCGCCCGAGTATCCATTCTTTCTGAGCACATACAAGCTGATGACGCATGCTGAGGGGCGTGGGGCCAACACCCCCCACTTGCAGGAGATCCTGGGGTTGTCCGTCCACCGTAGCTGGGACTCGTGGCTGGAAATCAACCCTGGCGTGGCTCGGGCGATGGGTATCGCTGACGGCGATTGGGTCTGGGTGGAATCGCCAATCGGAGAGAAGGTTCGGGTGCGTGCCGTGCTGTACCCGGGTGCCCGTCCCGACGTAGTGTGTATCCCGTTCGAACTGGGTCACACAGCCTATGGGCGCTGGTCGAAGAATCGGGGTGTGAATCCCAACTGGCTCATCGCCAATCAGACCACCCCGCTGACCGGGGCCTTGGCGCCGTTCGCGACTATGGTGAAGATAGAGAAGGCGTAGTGGACTGGTCTCGAGGATCCTCTTCGTATTCGATCATTGGTCTCTGGAGGGTATCATGCCACAGTGGGCGATGGTGATCGATTTGGACAAGTGTATAGGCTGCCAATCGTGCACTGCGGCCTGCCGAGCGGAGAACAACGTGCCTTTCGTGGGCGCCGATCAGGCGGGGATGGGGCGCGCCATCTTCTGGAACGAGGTCCTTTTCCACATCGAAGGAGAGTATCCTCATGTGGAGGCGAGTATCATTCCTCGACCTTGCTTCCACTGTGAGAACCCCCCTTGTGTGAAGGTGTGCCCCGTGGGAGCTACCTACAAACGAGAGGATGGGTTGGTGCTTCAGCGGTACGAACGGTGTATCGGTTGCCGGTACTGCACCGTAGCCTGCCCCTACGGAGCCCGCTATTTCCGATGGTATGACGCAGACTGGCCCGAGGGGATGGACCGTTACCAGAACCCGGATGTGCCCCTCAGGCCCAAGGGGATCGTGGTGAAATGCACGTTCTGCGTGCACCGCCTGGATGAGGGCCTTCCCGTGCCTGCGTGCAACCAGGCCTGTCCAGCCGGTGCGCGCTACTTCGGCGACCTCGATGACCCCACCAGCGAGGTGTCAGAGTTGGCACGCAGCCCGAGAGCCATGCGACTGCTGGAAGACTTGGGTACAGAGCCGCACGTGTTCTATCTCAAGGAGGGGGAGTAGATGGAGCAGAACGAACACGAGGCGCTGCTTCGACCTCTGGAGCACACGGGCAGGAGGTTCTATCTGTTCATCGCCTTCCTGCTCGTCGTCGTCGGATGGGGCATCTTTGCCTACTACAGGCAACTACGGCTGGGGCTGGGCGTGACGGGCATGAATCGTCCGGTTTTCTGGGGTGTGTACATTACCAACTTCGTGTTCTTCATCGGTCTCAGCCACGCCGGCACTCTCGTCTCGGCCATCTTGCGAATCTTGGGCGCCGAATGGCGGCGACCCTTCACTCGCTTGGCCGAAGCCGTGACCGTGTTCAGTCTGCCATTTGGTGCCGGCAGCATTCTGATCGACCTGGGACGCATTGACCGGGTGGGCCAGGTGCTCCTGCATGCTCGGTTCCAGTCGCCCATCCTGTGGGATGTCACCGCGGTCAGTACCTATCTGATCTCCAGTGTGATCTTCTTCTACCTGGCCTTGATACCGGACATCGCGATGCTGCGCGATCGGTATCCTCATGCTGCAGCTTGGAGGCGGCGGCTCTACGAGGTGCTAGCACTGGGCTGGAAAGGGACGGCGGAACAGAATCATCGGCTGGAAGGCATCATGGGATGGTTTGCCATCTACCTCTCTCTGCTGGTGGTTACCGTGCACACGGTGGTGTCGTGGATCTTCGGCATGACTATCGTCCCGGGTTGGCACTCCGCCATCATCGGTCCCTACTTCCTCGTTGGAGCCATTTACTCGGGTGTGGCGGCGGTTGGCGTGGTGGCGGCCGTGCTGCGCCGCGTGCTGGGCCTGGCAAAGTACATCACCCCTCGACACTTCAACTATCTCGGCCAGTTCCTGGCCGCGCTGGCCATCGCCTGGTTCTATTTCACCTTTGCCGAAGTCCTGACCACCATCTACGGATCTGAACCGGCGCACATGGCCGTGTTCTTTGCCAAGTTCCGTGAGGAGTTCAGTTGGGCCTTCTTCGCCATGTTCTTTTTGTGCTTCCTTTTGCCCCTTCCGATCTTGGCGTGGCGGCGCACACGGACCATCTTTGGCGTGACCCTGGCTGGGATTTCCATCAACGTGGGGATGTGGTTGGAGCGGTACACCGTGAT
>CAZQDO010000620.1:0-2795 GCA_964592085.1 uncultured Anaerolineae bacterium
TACCCCCTGGCCAAGAGATGGACCCTGGGTACGCCAGCCTGGAATCGCCGCACGCGACATTTCTACAAGAAGGTGGGCTTTGTCGAGGTGGGGACAGACTGCCGGGGTGGAATCCTCTTTGAAAAGCGCATCCCCGCACGAGGTCCCGAGGGAGGCAAATAGTGCAGTATGAATGGAGGGAAAGGTAAAATGACAAACCAAGCCAAATCAACCGTTGAACCCGCCCGCGTCGTGCTCGAAGGCGTGCGGCGCGTGGGCTTTGGGGTGCTGGAAGAGGGCAGGGACGTAGAGGGTTGCCCGTTTCCATCCTGCCTGAGCGCGTGTCTGGAGTATCTGGGCGCGGACTACGGTTGCAGCAGCGTTGAAATGGGGGGCTCGACCTGGCGAGAAAACAACCTCTACATCTACCTCTTGGGCACATCCGGTGCGGCCTTTCGCCTGTCGTGGAAACCGGGCTGGCACCTGGACAATCCTCAGATCATATACATGTCCGATGACCCGGCGGCCCCGTTTGACCGGGCGTTTGAGGCCGTCGGCTACGGGTATGAGTTCATCCTCAAGGAGGCGGGACGGGACAACGAGGCTACCTTTCGCCAGCGCATTGTCGAAAGCATTCGCGACCGAGGCCGCCCGGTATTGGGCTTCGGTGTCGTTGGCCCGCCCGTGTGTTGCATCATCACCGGCTACGACGAGCACGGCGACGTCCTCATCGGCTGGAGCTTTTTCCAGGACTTCCCTGACTTCAACGCTGGCGTCGAGTTCGAGCCATCAGGCTATTTCCGCAAGCAGGACTGGTTCAAGGATACCGAGAGCCCCCTCATCGTCGGCCAGAAGTGCGAGCGGCCGCCGCTGAACGAGACCTACCGCAGGGCCCTGGCGTGGGCGCTGAAAGTGGTGCGCACGCCGGTGACGTTTGGAGACCGCAACAACGGTCTCGCGGCCTACGCTGCCTGGGCCGACCACCTGCTGCTCGACGACGAGTTTCCCGCCGATGACATGGACACACTGCGCGAGCGCCACATGGTCCACAGCGACGCCGTGGGGACGCTGGCCGAAGGGCGGTGGTACGCGGCGCAGTTCTTGAAACAAATCGCGAAGCACGAGTCTGCCCTGGCAGAAGACCTGCTGGCGGCGGCCGAGTGTTATAGGGCCGAGCACGACCTGATGTGGCAGATCTGGGGTCTCGTGGGAGGCATCGGTTTTGCAGATGAGCACGTCAAGAAGCTGGCCGAGCCCGCCATCCGCCGCCAGATAATTCCCATCATCCGCCAGGCTCAAGACAAGGACGCCGAGGCCGCCGAGCATATCGAACGTGCCTTGCTACTGGATGCTATCTAGTCGGCAATCGCATCTGGCAGCTCGTCTTCCACCAGCCGGATGCGCGGGTACAGATAGCCGCCAAGACTGACCACCACCTTGAGGATGCCCATTACGATAAAGAGCAGCCCGATGCCACGCCCTGGACCGACGCCGATGGTTCGCCCGATGCTTCCCGACAGCGAACCGCCAAAAGTGAGCAATGGCTCGAACAACCTGTCGGCCAGCGGCCCGGCGACGAGGTAGGCCAGCGGCGTGGTGGATTTGGCCATCATCTGCTGCGTGGCGAAGACCCTCCCTTGTACGTTTGGCGGGACTTTGCTCTGCCAGATGGCCTGGTTTGATCCGTAAATGATGGCTATCGTCAAGTGCGCACCGAAGGCGCCCAGGGCAACGAGCCAGGCCGAAGGTCTCAGTCCAATGAGCAGAAAACACAACCCGCTCAGCAATTCGAAGCGTAGCACGCCGTCAATGCGGCGCTTTGGGCCACCCCAGGCGCTCATCACCAGGCTGCCAACCAGCATGCCACCACCGGCGACGGAGATGATGACGCCCAGCACATCGGCAGAGGCGAAACCCAGAATCATCGGCGCGATCAGCGCTCCAACCATGCCCCACAAGAACTTGACGACGGCGAAGAAGACCAACAGGCCCAGCAAGCCACGCCGTGCTGCAATGAACCGCCATCCATAGGAAGCTTCACGCCACAACGAACCCCTTCTCGTCTGGTCGGCGATGGTTTCAGGTCTGGGAAAGCGGACGAACAGCAAAGTGGTCACAGCAAAAAAGAAAGTGACGAAATCAATCAGCAGGATCCCCTGAACCCGGATAGTCAGAACCAGGACACCCGCCAGAGCCGGAGCAAGGATCTCCGCAGCCGCCTGACCGAACTGCACCATGCCGTTGGCCCGACCGAGATGCTTTTTGGGAACGAGCAGCGTCGTTGCAGCCGAATAGGCCGGCCACTGAAAGGTACCAAAGGCTGCGCTGGCCCCTGCCGCCAGATAAACTTGCCACACCTCGATCCGATTGGTGAGGAACAGGAAAGCCATAATCAGCGTGCAGAGACCTGCTCCGGCGTCGCTGAGGATCATCACCCTGCGTCGGTCCCAACGATCCACCAGTGCCCCAGCCAGTGGTGACAGGACGACGTTCGGTAGCACCGTGAACAAACCGATGAAGGCGAACTGGGTGACGGAACCAGTGTGCTGGTACACCCACAGACCCAGTGCGAAACTGGTCAGGCCAGAGCCGATGAGCGAGACGAGTTGTCCCAGCCAAACGATGATGAAGACGCGCATACCGCGAGATACAGTGTTGTGTGACATAATTGCCCTCTCTTTTGGAAATAGAAAGTGGGGCGGCTCAGAGGCCACCCCACTCGCAAAGCCTTTTGCCTGAATCACGGAGCTATTGGCGCTGTCATGACTTACTTGAATTGAACGAGCTCAATCAAATTGCCGGCCGGGTCGTGAAAC
>CAZQDO010000621.1:0-2793 GCA_964592085.1 uncultured Anaerolineae bacterium
GAGCAGGTGCGGGTGCTCAAAATCGGCGATCCCGACCAGCCGTTCAGCCAGGAGCTTTGCGGTGGCACCCACGTGAGTCGTACCAGCCAGATCGGCTCCTTCCACATTGTCGCTGAGTCGAGCATCGGGGCAGGCCTTCGTCGCATTGAAGCGGTTACGGGCCGGGGTGCTCAGGAGTTCGTACAGAAACGGATGGGGATCTTGGGGGCCGCTGCGGCATCCCTCGGCTGTTCTCCCGACGAGGTTGATCAAAAGGTGCTGGCGCTTCAGAGTGAGCTTCAGGGACAGACCAAAGAAGTGGCTCGCTTGCGTCGGGAGATCGCCCAGCGGGATTTCGAGGGGCTGCTCTCGCAGGTACAGGACGTGAGCGGGGTAAAGGTCCTGGCTGCCCAGGTTGAGGCGGCTGACATGGATACCTTGCGGGAGATGAGCGATTGGTTCCGCAATCGTATGGAGTCTCGTAAGCACAGCGGCGTTGTCGTCCTGGGGGCGGTGATGGATTCCAAGCCTGGTTTCGTGGCCGCTATCACTCCCGATCTGGTGGAGCGGGGCCTTCATGCTGGGCGACTCGTAAAACAGGTGGCTCAGGTTGTGGGCGGCAGCGGAGGAGGCAGGCCCACTCTGGCTCAGGCCGGTGGTCGGGACACGGATCGTATTGGGGAGGCTTTGCGCCTGGTGCCTGATCTGGTTGAGGAGGGGCTTAGTTGATGATCTTTCGACGACCCTTCGGCCGGAAGCAAAGCGGCGCTCAGGGCAAGGCTCAGGACACCGCGCAGGTCATCCATCTGGGAGCTGACGACGATATCACCGCCGTGCGAGCCCGTCTGGAAAAGGCTGAGGCCCCACGCGTGCTACTGGTGGTGTCACCAAGATGTCAGGCCCTCAACAGCCTGCTCGATTTCAAGCTGCTTCAGCGCTACGCCGAGTCTTTGGCTCTGGATATAGCCCTGGTCACCAATTCCAGCAGGAGGCGGGTTTTGGCTCGCCAGTTGGGCTTCTCGGTGTTCGTCTCAGCGAAGCTGGGCCAGAGGAGGAGCAAGTGGCGCCGGCCGAGGGCCATTCCGAGGTGGGGGAAGCGCTTGAGCTGGGGCGAGCGTATCTTTGGTGCTTTTGTCTTTCTCGTCGCCCTGGCGTCTTTGTTGGCTGCTGTTCTTTTGATCGTGCCCAGTGCTGAGATTTCGTTAGTCCTGGCCAGTGAGTCGGTTGAGGCTACCGTGCAGGTTCAGGCCGACCCTGAGCTGGAGATGGTTGACTACGAGGCTGGCCGGATTCCGGCCCGGGTGGTGCAGGCTCAGGTCGAGGGGAAGGCTCAGATTCCCGTCAGTGGGACAAAAGATGCTCCCGATGAGCGGGCGAGGGGGATGGTCTTCTTCATCAACAACATCAACCAGCCAGTGACTGTGCCCCAGGGGACGGTGATCGCTACCTCGACCGGATCCACCATCAGGTTCACCACTGTTGAGGAAGTGACTGTGCCAGAGACCGTAGGGGCTGTTGCTGAGGTGGAGGCAGTAGCTGTTGATCCTGGCCCTAGCGGCAACGTGGGGCTCAATCTGATCAATATGATTGAGGGGCCTCTCTCTCTGCAGGTCAGGGTCAGTAATCCTGAGCCAATGCAGGGAGGCAATGTCAAGCAGGTGGGGATGGTCACCACCGCTGACCAGGAGCGCCTCAAGGATGTCCTCTTGCAACAGTTGCAACAAGTAGCCCTTCCTCAATTGGGTGGGCTGCTTGAGGAAGGAGAATTTCTGGTCTCCGAGTCTGTGGTAATGGGTGATATTGTGACGGAAGAGTACGACGCACCTGTTGAGGAGCAGGCCGACGTCCTGACCCTGGAGATGGAGGTGATGTTCCAGGGGACGGCCGTTGACGAGGAGGACGCTAATGCCCTCGTTTGGGCAGCACTGGAGGCTGTGGCCTCCGAGGGTTTTGTCCTGGCGAGGGAAGACCTGCAATATCAGAGAGGCGAGATCACCGACGTCGAGGACGGGAAGGTGTCTTTCGTCATGAAGGGGTCTGGCGCGGTGATGGCTGAGGTTGACGAGGGGGCGATCAAAGAGGCCATCCGGCGCAAATCTTTGGATGAGGCCCAGGAATATCTGAGTCAAAACCTGCACCTGGAGGAAGCCCCAGTCATTGAGATTACACCCACCTGGCTGGAACGGATACCGTGGTTTGACTTTCGTATCAACATCTCAACTCAAAAGGAAGAATGATGCGTGTTTTGGCTTTGGATGTGGGAGACAAGCGCGTTGGCGTGGCCATTAGCGACCCAAGCCAGTTGCTCGCTCGTAGCTTGAAAACTATCCGCAGGAAATCGAATCAGGAACATTTCGCGGCGGTGGCTCGATTAGCGGAGGAGTACGAGGTGGAGAAGGTGGTGGTAGGTTACCCCCGGAGTCTGGACGGAACAACCGGTGAGCAGGCCGGAAAGGTGGAGCGCTACGCAGAGGGCTTATCTGAGGTACTGAACGTGCCGGTGGTCTTGTGGGACGAGCGCTTGTCCACTGTCAGCGCCGAGAGACTGATGAGAGAGGCGGGCCTGAGAAGCGAGAAGAGACGGGAGAGAGTTGACGCCGTAGCTGCCGCAGTGATTTTGCAGGACTATTTGGATTCCCAGAGAGAGGGCTCGTTATGAAGAAATGCATCTCCATGCCTGTGGCCTTCGGGCTATTGATCCTTGGCTTGACGATGCTGATGGTGGCGGGGACAGGATGTAGTGGGGGAGAGGGCAGTGTGGTTGAATCGCTGGATGACTTGTTATTGAGGGTCTACTTGGCCTTTCATCAGGAG
>CAZQDO010000622.1:0-2785 GCA_964592085.1 uncultured Anaerolineae bacterium
GGCGTTTGGGCCCTCGAGACGGTGCGCGCGATCCAGGCGCGCGGGGTGGAGATCTTCGTACTCGCGCAGACACACAGGATTCCGGCCTGGCTTGGGCTGACGTCAACACTGCGGGCGTGGTCGGCCGTGCCCGCCCGATGGCGAATCCAGGACGTCGAAGTGTTCTACCCAAAATGCCCGCACTATCCGCACCGTTTTGTGCGACATTCGCTCTACCGATACGTTCCGTGGTTCGAGAGCACTGCCCTCTGGCCCTGGTGCCTGCCGACCATCAGAGAGATCATGGAACACAGGCCCTTTCAGATGGTTCATGCCAACTTCATTTTTCCGAGCGGTTTCATCGGACATCGGATTCAGCAGCGCTTCGGAATCCCCCTGGTCGTGCATGAAAGGAGCGAACAGCGGCTCAATACGGCTTATCGTCATGGGTGGCAGCGCCGGATTTATGCCCAGGTGGTTTCAGAGGCAGACGCGGTGATTACCATGAACCACCGCATGCAACGCAAAATCGAGGAGATCGCACCTGTTGCCGGTGAGGTGCTGATAAACAGATTGGGGGGTGACGTCCATGCAGCGCATACCCATCAGGCGCCAAAGCCGGACCGGTACCGGATGAAAAAAGTGGTGCTTTCGGTGGGCGCTCTCACGGAACGGAAGGGGCATGCCTATCTCATCCAGGCGATGCAGATCGTCCGACGGAATCACCCGCAGGCCAAATGTATCGTTATCGGCGCCGGCCCTCGAAAGAAGCCGTTGCAGCACCTCATCTCCACGCTTGACCTGCAAGACGTAGTCGAATTATGGGGACGGCAGGATCACGATCAGGTGCTTCGCGCAATGTCCTGGTGTGACGTATTCGTCCTGCCTTCCTGGGATGAAGCCTCGGGAACCGTCTACGGAGAGGCGATGGCTGCCGGCCGGGCAGTGATAGCGTGCGAGGGTGAAGGGATTACCGAATGTCTGTGCCACGGTGTTCATGGCTTGCTGGTGAAATCACGGAACGTTGAGTCCCTCGCCCACGCCCTGGAAATGCTCCTGGCTGACGACCAACTTGCGACTCGGCTCGGAACCGAGGGCCGACGCCTGGTCGAGCAGGAGTTGAACTACGACGTCATCGCCAAACGAACGATTGATCTTTACAGAAGGCTCGTAGGGTGATGTGCTGACGGGGACCCTTCTGGTGGTCCTGGATATTTTGACTGATGAAGAAACTCGGTGAGGGTGGTTCTAGCGAGGTTTTTGCGCTGGCAGACGGTAGGTTGCTCAAGCTGTTTTATCCACGCACCTCATCGTATGCTGATGTTGAAGCGCGCAACATTCGGTGGGCCGAAGCCGCCGGTCTACCGGTACAAAGCGTCGGTGCGCTGATTGAGCGCGATGGCCGTCGCGGCATCCTGTTTGAGAATGTGGAATTGGGCGTAACCCTGAAACGCAGAGTGCGCACACGGCCATGGACCCTGATTCAGGCAGCGCGAGCATTTGCCGAACTGCACGCGCTGCTCCATGCGTGCAACCTTCCCCAATTGCCGCCCCAGCGTGTGGAACTTGCGCGCGAGATTGAGGCATCCGAGGTCCTGGATCGGCGTATGAAGCGCGTGGCGCTGAAAGCGCTGAGCGAATTGCCCGACGGGACGGCGATCTGTCACAATGATTTTCACCTGGAGAACGTCATCGTTGGAACAACAGGAATGGTCGTGATAGACTGGATCTGGGCAACGCGTGGCGATCCGCTGTCCGACGTCGCAGCGACGCTGTTATTTCTCCGTCTCGGAGCTATCCCGAATTTCACCATAGCTCGGCAGGCAACGAACAAGGCCCGCGCCTTCTTTGAGCGCATATACCTGAGGCGCTACATGGAGCTACGGCCCGCCCCCGTGGAGCAAATTCGCGCCTGGCAATTGCCGGTGGCGGCAGCGCTTACGTATCACCAGACATATCCTCGCCGGCAGCGCCAGCTCCTTGCCATGATCGAGGCTCTAATATGACAATACCGAACTCCGCAGTTGGCACAGCAAAGTCCAGCACGACCACTTTCGAGCGACTTGACCACAAGGCCGACCTCATCTTGCCCTGCCTTCTCGTCATCCTGGGGGCTGCATTGAGGCTCTATGATCTGGGCGCCGAGAGCTACTGGGTCGATGAAGTGACCATGGTGCGCAGGGTAGGGGGAAGTCTGGAGCCGCTTCTCGCACGCAAGTATGCTCCCATATACGAGATCCTCGCCCACTTCTGGGTGCAGGCCTTCGGCACTTCTGAGGTAGCTACCAGATCGCTATCAGCCTTGCCTGGTATCGCCGCCGTAGCCGCCATGTACGTCGTGGGACGCCAGTTGTTTGGGAAAAAGGTGGCTCTCATCAGCACCCTTCTGATGGTGTTTTCGGAATTCCAGATTTACTATTCTCAAGAATTCAGGTACTACAGCCTGTTCGTGCTGTTGACCCTGTTTTCGTTCATTTTCTACCTTCAGGCCTTGAAAGCTAAGAGGTTAGCCTGGTTCGTCCTACATGCCCTGTTCAGCATCCTTCTTTTCTACACGCATCCTTTTGGGGTATTTGCTCTGGTGGCGCAGAGTCTTTACTTCCTGCTGCAAGGGGCCAGGTGCAGAAAGGCCAGGGTCCCGTGGATTTTGTCTCAAGCTCTGATTCTGCTCGCCGTTGGGCCCAGGCTCCTTCCAGGAGCAGAAAACACCCTATCGGGAACAGCCGGCGTGATGGATTGGATCCCCGACCCTGAGATATGCCTCCCTGTGCTCACTGTGTTGAAGTACGTGGCTGCTGACTATCCC
>CAZQDO010000623.1:0-2776 GCA_964592085.1 uncultured Anaerolineae bacterium
TTGCTCCTGGGAGTGTACGCGATCTTCTGTTCCGCGAACATAATCAACGGGAGGTTGAGGTGGGAATGGTGGCCCCTCGCGTCGTTAGTCATTATTGCTTTTGTAGGATTAGGGCTGGGTTCACTTCAGTTGCTACCCACATACGAATTTGTGACGCAGAGTCACCGCCAACCGCGTGATATGCAAGTGTGGCGACTTTTTTCGGCATTGCCCCTGCGCCACCTCACGACGTTCTGGTTGCCTAATCTTTTCGGATCGGCAGAGGTCGGTAAGCCCCTGTATTGGGGCCAGAGGATGAACTATGTAGAGTATACTTTCTATTTTGGTATGCTGCCCTTCCTGCTGAGTTCTCTTGCCCCGATACTGAACGCTAGGAAACGTGTGGCCTGGCTTTGGGGTGTGGTCATTATCCTGACAGTTTTGATAGCTATAGGTAGCCCGTTGATATACCTGGCTCGGTGGATTCCAGGTATGACGTACTTCTCATTACACCGAATGATGTCTCACATCCCATTCCTGGGCAGTTGGCTGGCGGCGTTGGGGTTGGATGCCATCGTCAGACGAACCAGGGATTCCCCTTACTTAGCTTGGCTTCTGGTGTGTGCTACAGGGCTAATCCTTGCAACTGGAGGGGTTCTCTATGCTTGCCGCTTGGAAGCTCGATCTCATTGGGAGGATATTGTCCCTGAACTCCTGCGCCAGGGGGGGATATTGGCGCTAGGGCTGTTTAGCCTTGCGCTGATGCGTAAATGGCGTCGGGTTGGCCTGTTGGCGATTTTGCTGGTCACGGCCGGCGATCTGTTTTTCTGGGGCTGGACTTTCAACCCCGTGTCTGAACTGAACCTGCTCTATCCTGATAATGACGTGACCGATTGGCTCAAGCAGGACACGTCTCTCTATCGCGTTTTACCTCTTCGAAAGGAAGAGCGCATATTCGGCGAGAACGTGCTATCCGTATTTCACATTAGCGCCCCCGACGGCTATCTGGCGCTGACGTTACAGCATCACAAAGAGCTCATGTACACCATAGACCCTTACTACGACGATGAAGTAAGGCGTTTCGTCGGCCCACATATCAACCTGATTGTGGCGCAGGATTTTCACCCCTTGTTCAGTCTGTTGAACGTAAAATATGTCCTGTCCAGCGTCTCGCTGGAAGAGACGTCATTGCGCCACGTTACCACTCTTCAAAAAGTACACATTTATGAAAACCAGGACGTATTGCCACGGGCGTACGTGGTTCACCGGGCGGAGGTGGTGCCGGAAGAGGAAGTACTGGATGTGCTCATCTCTCCTGACTGGGATTTCCACACGCAGGTCTTGATATCAGAGCCGCTAACCAGTGAGCAGAAAGCTGCGTTGGATAAGGCGCCAGTGCATGACAACTCCCAGGTGAGCGTTGCCGAGTACAGTCAGAACCGGGTCGGATTGACGGCGCAGATGGAACATGCGGGTTTTCTCGTGCTGGCGGATCCTTTTTGCCTGGGATGGCACGCTACGATTGACGGGCAGCCTACGAAGATCATCCGCGCGAACCACGCGCTACGTGCGATCTTCCTTGACGCGGGTGAACATGATATAGAGTTCACCTTTTGTCCCAAGGCTGTGATTATCAGTGCCTTCATCACGGTGGGGGTTTGCATTGTTGGGCTGGTTCTGGTGGGGCTGAGTCTCCTACTTCGCTATCCGCCCCCTCCAGGCTCCAGTTGCGCAAGGGGGACAGCGCTACCCAGCTTAGCTAGTCGGTCGTCCAAGAGGCCCAGCTTCCGCATGGTGAAGGCATCGTAGACGACCAGGCTCAGTCTGAGGGGGCCGGCCTGGGCGTCTGTGGGAACGGACACAAAATGAACGTCGGCGATAGACGACCCTCGTATCCACTTCAAAGTGGGAATGGTCCCCAGCGCGGGAACGGTATCGTCCTGGGAGAGAAATCGCCCAGCCTCGTCGGTCAAACGCACGGAGACCACGTAGTCGTGCAGGATGGGCTTCTTCGCCACCAGACGCAACTCCACCCTCACCGTATCTCCTGACAGCCTCCGGTATTCAACGCCCGTCAGCAGCATCTCGCCTCCTAAATCCACGTAGCGGCTCTGCGCGGGCGGCGTTGGCAGGGTCAAGCATCCTCCCAGCGGCCAGTCCCAGGGACCTAAACGCTGGCTGGTTAAGTCATCGGTCGAGCGCAGCTCCACTTGCAGAGGTGCCGCCGTCAGAGGCAAGTCGTGGGCCGTGGTGAGATAAGTGCCCAGGGGAATCTGTGGCAGACAGCTCCTGGTCACGACAGCGTCGTTGGCATACAACAGCACATCGTAATCGGCGGCGTCAGCCCTGGAGCGATGCCAGTGGAGGTAGACCCGCTGGCTGCCCTCCAAACTGGTGTCGTAGTCAACCCCGATCAGGGTCAACCCATTGGCGAAGGGCTGGTGAAGAGAGTGCAGGGTGACAGGTCGCAGGGCTGGCGGCACCACCTCCACTTCGGTCAGGAGCACAGTCCCTCCGCCCTCCTCAGTCGTCAAACGCTGCCATCCCCCTTCGGGAAGAGTGATGTACACACCGGCGATGAGCTGGTAAGCTCCCGACGAGGTGGTGGGTAGCACCTGTATCTCGTAGCGATCAACAGCGACCTCGCCTATCTTGAAGCCAGCCATATTGTGGGTGACGTCCATCTGCCCCAGTACTTGCCCTCCATCACCCACCAGGTGGACGAAAAAGGAGTAGTTGCCATCCATCTCGACGATGGGCTGCCAGTATAGGTCCAGGTACAGGGGTTGGCCTGATG
>CAZQDO010000624.1:0-2760 GCA_964592085.1 uncultured Anaerolineae bacterium
ATCGTCCCCAACCGCCCAGCCTTCTTCGGCACTCAGCATCACCACGTCATTGATGTACTTCCGATCCCAGACCTCTTCCCAATTCCCATCCTGATAGTGAAAGATGTTACCCTCCAGAATGCCCCAGCCCTGCGTGGGGCTGATCATGGACAGGCTGGTCAGGGGACCAGGTAGCCGGCCGGCCACCTGCCAGGTCGGCTCTGTCGCGCCCGGGGGCACGGCATAGTGAAGAACAACGCCCCCGCCACCGTAGGCCCAGCCTTCATCAGCGTCTAGCATATGGACGTATGTCAGGTAGGCGAAGCAGGCTAATCCCCCGCTGGGGTCGCACTGCCACCGGCTTTCCGGCACCGGCGTGCTGGTGGGCACCCGGGTAGGCGAAGGGGTTGCCGTGAAGGGTGGATTACGAGAAGGTTCCACACCAGAGCTGTCCTTGGCGACGGGCGTAGACGCGGCCACACGGGTTGTTCTGGCTATGGTGGGTGACGGTACAGCGGTCAACGGCTCGGCATTCGCGCAGCCTGAAAGGACCAGCATGCAAGTGAACCAAGCGATCAGTTGGAGTCTGTGCATCGAGGGCTCCTTGTAAGCTGGAGACCGGACCTACCCCGGCCCCTGGCAGATCGCACCGTCAATGGGTGCGAGGTGCGCTACCAGATTTCACTTGCAGGCTGGCTGCCCCGTGCCGAGACAGCCCACCTGGGCGCAGGCACAGGTGCGAGCAGCCGAAGGACAACAAGCGTAGTTACAGCACAGCCCTATTGTAGCATCGTATACCAGCCGCGTAAATAGCCTGCCGGTCAGGGTAGGCGGTTGGTGTTGGTGCGAAATGCGCCCGCTTGAACCCCGCCGGAGCGGCGCAAAGCAAGAGGGCAGAGAAGAAATCGCTCCCCTGCCCTTTGCCCCTCTCTATCCGCAGCCTTGCTACTCGTTGGTATAATGCAGCATCCCGCCCACACCAACTGCCCAGCCTTCATGCTCATCGATCATCAGCATGGCATAAAATCTGGTCAGTAGCGGCATCTCAAACGTCTCCCACGTCCCATCTTTGTAATGCAACATGCCCTGGTTACTGATCACCCAGCCCTCTTCCGGGCTGAGCATTCCCATGGTGTTCAAGCCAACCTCCTCGTATGGGAGAGTGACTTCCTCCCAGTCGCCATGACGATAACGCAAGAGGCCGAGGTCTCCCAATATCCAGCCCTCCCCGTTGTCGAACATGTGGACCTCCCACAAAGCATAATCAACCGGCGTCGGATACTCCTGCCACTCCCCGTTCAGGTAGTGCAGAATGACACCCGGATGCCCCTTTCCAACAGCCCACCCCTCCTGTTCATCCAACATATCAATCCCTAATAGCGTCCGGTGGGTTGGACTACTTATCGCCTGCCATTGGCCGTCTACGTAATGAAGTATCACGCCCTCCGATCCCACCGCCCAGCCTTCGCTCCCATCCAGCATATCCAGGTCGCGCAGGTCCTCAGAAGTTGGGCTTGCCGCGATCTGCCACTGGCCTTGCGTGTAGTGCAAGATGGTGCCTTGCCAACCTACTGTCCACCCCTCCTCGGGGCTGACCATGTCAATGGCGTTGAGCTTGATATTCAGTTTGGGCTCCAGCGGGCTAGCGACCGGCTGCCAGTCGCCGTTCCGGTAACGGAAGATCCGGCCCGAGACTCCCGAGGCCCAGCCCTCTCCGTTCTCCAGCCAGTCCAGATTCGTCAAACCAGAAACCGTAACCCAGTCTTCAACTACCGCCCTGTCAACGGCTGCCGCACTGACCACCTGCCACACGCCCTTGTCGTAGTGCAGCAAGGTGCTGTCTCGACCCACAGCCCACCCTTCCTCGGCGCTTAGCATATCGATATCGAAAAGCGGTTTATCGATCGGGCTTTCCACCTCTTGCCACCGGCCAGCCTGGTAATGTACCGGCCGCCCTCCTTTGCCAACTGCCCAGCCCTCATCGGCTCCAAGCATACTCACGGTTACAAGTCCGGCTGCCTCGGGCACTTCTTGCCAAACGCCATCTCGGTAATGCAGGGTAGGATTACCAACTATCCATACCTCATCTCTGCTCACGATCGCGATGTCGGCAATGAAATGACCGGACCGGCCCTCGTACGGAAGAGAAACCGGAAGCTGATCCGCCGGCACTTCCTCCCATTGCTGATGACTATAATGCAGAATTGGCCCGTATATACCGGCGGCCCAACCTTCATCGCCGTCAAACATAGCAATTCTAAACAGATCTTCTTCAGTGGGGTTGGGAACAGGCTGGACACTACCTTCCTTATAACGCACGATTGTCCCTTCGATACCCACTGCCCATACCTCATTCGGGCTGACTAGCGCCAGATCGAAGAGGGTTTTGTCGATGCCAGCAACTGTATTCACACTTCCATCCCGGTAGTGAACCAATCCGCGCCCCTGAATCGCCCACCACTCGTTGGGACTGACCACCGCCAGCGAGCGATTTTCGAAGTGACGCCACGCCGAAGATCTGACTGGTTGCCAGGATGGATGCTGCTCCCCAGGAGCTGTGGTGTAGTGAAGCATCGCGCCGTCAGTCCCCACCGCCCAGCCCTCACTGTTATTCAGCATAGATATGGCCGTGAGATAGTCATAGCACGCTATGCCGCCCCGGTAACAAAGCCAGCGGCTCTCGGGGGGCGGCGTGGGTGTGGGACCGGGGCGCTCAGGCTGAGGCGTCGGCCGAAGGGTAGGCGACGCTTCAGCTACGGCCACGCTCGCAGATGGCGCTGC
>CAZQDO010000625.1:0-2760 GCA_964592085.1 uncultured Anaerolineae bacterium
ATCGTCCAGGGTCAACAGCAAAGGCTCCCAGCTGGGGCTGTTCCAGGTCGCCGGGCCCGGCTCTCTCTCGCTCTGCCAGTTCTTTCAGCCGGGGCAGCCAGTTTGCGCTGCCGGGTGCACCCGCCGCCCCCCTCCTGACCAGCCCCGAACCGGACACGAAGACATCGATCAAATCAGGGCCGTCGTCCAGCAGCGCCTGGGCTGTATGGGGGGTTAGGCTCCACAAGCGACGGGCGTGCTCGCGGGCGATCGCGCCCGAAGCCCACACCCGCTCCACGTCTCCAGTGAGCATGCCCATCACATCCCGGAAGGGCAGATACGGGTCGCCGACACCGGAATAGGCGCTGCAATTACCGCTGGCCACCATCAATTCAGCATGCGCCGCCTGGGCGCGGCGCGCGAACTCGGCCATCAGCGCCGTCTTGCCTCGACCCGCCTCCCCGGTGACGAAGACCACCCGCCCCTGACCCTCCAGAGCAGCCTCCAGGTGCTCATCCAATGTGGCCAGCTCGCGCTGGCGGGCCACGAAGACCGGACCTTCATAGACAGCCCGCTCTGCTTCCTGTTCAAGGAAAGCCGGGGGCGGCCCGACGTGGATCGACTTTCTCTCCAGCCGATACCGTTCCCGCTGTGACTCGGCCGGTGTCCCTTCCCGGTGATCTTTGATGGCCTGGTACAACCGGGCTGTCTCCTCCTCGGGAGGCACGCCCAGTTCTTCCTGGAGTATCCGCTCACATTCCTGGTACTGGCGCAGGGCGGCGGCCCGCTGGTCGGACCGGGCATACAATCCCATCAGGCAACGCTGGGCTGCTTCGTGCAGGGGGTCCACCGCCAGCCAGCGGCGGGCATAAGTGACAGCCGGCTGGTATTCACCCTGAGTGCTGTATCCACTGACCAATCGCTCCAGCGCGCCTGCCAGTTGGTCACGCAGGCCCTGACTTTGAAAGAATTGCCACTCGTCGAAAGCGGGGCTGTCCCGCAAGGTGAAGCCGGCCAGAAAATCGTCGCGGTAGAGTTCGACCGCCTCGACCAGCAGGGACAGACAGTCCGGGCACATTTCCTCCGCCGGGTGACCATGTGTTCCACACGCCGCCAGCCGCTCCCGGAACGCTTCCACATCCAGCCAGATCTCAGCCTCACGGTTGAGACCCACGTTTTCCCGGTCAACGTCCAACCAGCCTTCACCCAGGCATTTCTTCAACGATGCTAAGGCGCGGCGCAGGCCAGCCCGCGCCCGGCTCTGGTCGTGCTCCGGCCAGAACAGCGTGGCCAGCGCATCCCGGCCATGGTCCTGCCCCGTCACCACCAGGTAGGCGATGAGGGCCACCGCCTTGCGACGACGCACGTCGATCGGCTGACCGTCCCGCTCAACGCGAGGCGAACCCAGTAAGTACAACGCCAGACGAGACATGCCTACCCATCCTTCTGCGGACGGCCACTATGAACAACGAAAGACACCCATAAAAAGGCTTGATCTAGGTGGTAGTTGGCCCTGGACGTTTTCTGCAACGTCTTCAGCAACGACTGGGGCACGACCTTCAGTTAAACTGTAAGCCAAGAGACTCGAACATCCCAAGCGCAAGACAGTACCTGGTGATCACTCACGGGACAGACCTAATCAGGAGCAGAGCCATGAGCGCAGCCAACGCCAACCAAGGGAAAGCGCGACCATCAAACGCCGGGAATACCACCCCAAGCTCGCTTGACGAATTCGCCGGCTTTCTGGCCAACCCCGCCGCTCTTAAACGAGGGGGAATCGCTATCCAGGCCGCCCGGGGCCAACAGTGCGGGGGGCTGTTGGAGCGGCTGGCCCAAGCCGAAGCCAACCGCCTCTTGCGCGCCGAGATCGCAGCCCGTCACAGTAAGTGAGGCCAGACCAATGGCTGCTCAAAGACTTACCCAGCCACGATCCCTCTCCCTCCTCGAATGGTGGGAATGGGTCGAAATCTTGGGAGCCGCCGGCCTCGTCGCCCTGTTGATCCTTCTCATAACAGGCCGCATTCCCCACCCGGCGGTAGTGGCACTGACGCTGCACGTCGCCGCCGACTTCACCTTCCAGTCGCCAGAAACGGCGCTGCGCAAGGGAGAATGCCGCCGCCACCTGCTGGTCCATGCCCTGGCAGCCGGGGGTCTCCCCCTGGCCGTTGCTGGGCTCCTGACACAGAATCCTCTGGCTGTAGTCACCTGGACGGTCGCTGGTGCAATCAGCCATTACGTGGTGGACTGGACACGCAAGTTCGGACTGCGTCAAGTGGCCCTGGCCGTCACCTTGGACCAGGCCTGCCACCTGCTGACCATCCTGGTTCTGGTGCTGATAAGCTGACCTCAGCAGAAAGGCGTCAAAGTGAACATCTTGGACAAATTGCAGACGCCGTCCGGTTGACCGGGCGGCGTAGCGGTAGGAGAGGTAGAGATACAATGGGTGACAAAGATGTGGAAGCTAAGAGCGTTGTCTAATTGGAGAAGCCACTCGGTCGCATCACGTTAGGCCGGCGATCCTTGCGAGATCTATCCTGTTCAGTATACCACAGTTGCCCCGCATCTCCAACCATTCGCGCCTGCCCCACCCAAAAGGCGAGGCCCGATGCTGTCATGAAGAATCTTAAGGCCGACGTATCCACTTCAGAAGTGTCCCGCCACGTTAAACCCTATCCCTTCTCCCTTTTATTGTCAACTCTTTGCGTCGAGGTCTACCCGTAAATCTAAGGAAGAACGCGACGTCAGGCGACAGACAATTCCCTTGCCCGCGTGAAAAATCTC
>CAZQDO010000626.1:0-2751 GCA_964592085.1 uncultured Anaerolineae bacterium
GCATAGTACTGGCGCAACAATTCGGCACATTCCCGCACGCCATAGTTCTCGGCGCTGATGCTGGGCTGCCGCAAAAACTCCTGAATTTTGGCGATGTGTTCCACCTCGTGTCCCTCAATATAGCGATGTATGGCCTTTAGATTAGCCATGAAAATCTTCTCCTTTCGCTATTCGTGTGATAAGATAACTACTCTAAACTAAGGCTCAAAGGCCCGTCCCCGGGCCGCCCCGGAGACGGGGCTCAGAGCCTAAGTTGACACAGATGGATAACGACTACACCTTGAGCCTGGGATCGAGATAGTCCCGCAGCCAATCGCCGAACAAGTTGATGCCCAAGACCGTGATCATGATGGCAATGCCGGGGAAGGTGGCCAGCCACCAGGCATCCCTCAGATAGTCGCGTCCATCAGCCAACATGCTGCCCCAGGTGGGGATGGCGGGCTTCACCCCCAATCCGAGGAAGCTCAAGGCCGCCTCGTTCAGGATGGTGGTGGCCACCGCAAAACTGGAGATGACAATGATGGGGGCAAAGATATTGGGCATGATATGGCGGAACAGGATGCGCATGCGGGGCACTCCCAGCGCCTGAGCGGCCTCCACGTATTCATTCTCCCGAACGGCCAACACCTGGCCTCGCGTCACCCGGGCGTACCCCACCCAGCCCCCGATGGCCAGGACAGCGATGAGCTTGTCCAACCCTGGGCCCAAAACCGACAGGAACAAGATGGCCAGGATGAGGAAGGGAAAGGCCAGCCAGATGTCAGCGACGCGCATAATGACGTCGTCCACCAGGCCGCCCAAGTAGCCAGAGAGGAGACCCAGAATGACTCCTATCGTCCCACTCAAAGCCACAGCCGTGAAACCTACCGTCAGAGAGACGCGAGACCCGTAGATGATACGGCTCAGGATGTCTCGGCCCAGGGAATCGGTCCCCAAAAGGAACTCCGATGTGCCACCTTCCACCCAGACCGGAGGCTTCAAGCGACGTCTCAACTGCTCACCAATGGAGACTTCTCCCTCTAGCTGGTGAGGAGCGACGAAGGGGGCAAAGATGGCGACAAAGATCATTCCCAGGACGATGAGCACCCCCAGAGCGGCAATTTTGTTCTGCAGCAGGCTGTGCAAGATAGGGGGGAACTTCGTTGCTCTTGCCCTGCGTGTTACTTCCCACTGGGGGAGGGCGACAGCCGCATCGCTCTCCCGGGCTTCAATGGCACGTTGCTGCATTCTATCCTCCCTAGCCCTCTGCCAACCTGATGCGTGGATCAAGATAGGCATATGAGAAGTCCACCAGTAGATTAGCGATCACAAAGATGATAGCGATCAAGAAAACAGCCGCCTGAATCAGAGGAAAGTCGCGTTGATTGATGGCCATAAAGATCAACCTGCCCACCCCCGGCCAGGCGAAGACATTCTCGGTGACCACCGTCCCGGCCAGAAGGGCACCGAAGTCCATGCCCACCATGGTGATCAGAGGGATCAGGGCGTTCTTCAAAGCATGTCTCCAGATGACGACCCTCTCCCCCAGGCCCTTGGAGCGGGCCGTGGTGATGTACTCCTGCCCCAATACCTCGAGCATACTCGAGCGCATCAGGCGAGCGTCCCTGGCCAGGAAAAAAGTCCCCAAAGTTACAGCCGGTAAGATCAGGTGTTTCGGCCCTTCTCGTCCCGATATAGGCAGGACCCGCAAGATAACGCCGAAGACCAGCATCAGCATCAGTCCCAGCCAGAAGCCGGGCATGGATTGGCCGAACAAAGCTCCTAACATGGTCAAGCCGTCGTATATGGAGTTGCGACGCACTGCGGCCAGGACCCCCAGGGGAAGAGCCAACACCAGAGCAAAGATCTGAGCAGCCACAGCCAACTCCAGGGTGGCCGGCATCCGCTCCAGTATGAGCGGAAAGACAGGCTTGGCATAGCGCAAAGAGTTGCCGAAATCACCGTGTACCGCCCGGCCCAACCAACGCAGATACTGGATATGCACCGGTTGGTCGAAGCCCATCCTGTGTCTGAAGACCTCCAGTTGCTCTCGTGAGGCGTTCAAAGGCAAGTATAGCATGGAAGGGTCACCCCCTCCCGGCAGATGGATGGCGAAGAAGACCAGCAAAGTGACGCCCCATAGGACAAGGAGCGCCCCCAGAAAACGCTTAAAGAAGTACCTCGACATTGCTCCCCCTTTCGGTCAAGGTGTAGGGACGCCTGAACAGGCTCACGCGCTCAGGCAGCGAGGGCGTGTAGCGCCCACTGCAAAGGTAGGGCGGAGCCCCCATCACTGAGAGGTAGAGCTCCGCCCCATTGCAGTCACTGTATGCAGTTACATCCCTTGAAGCCCAAGGCTTCTGGTCTGCTATTACTCGACGAGGGTGGCGTCGCGGAAATCTATGAACTCATCAGAGCGCGCCGTCCACTGCAAGCGCTTGCTCACCCCATAGAAATCATACTGTCGCCACAGCCAGATCCAGGGGCACTCGTCATAGGCGATAGCCTGGGCTTTGAACAGGAGCTCCTGGCGCTTGGCGTCGTCCAGGGTCTTCTGAGCCTCGGTGTAGAGCGCCTGGTACTCCTCGTTGTACCAGTCGGTGATGCTGAGGCTCCAGTCCTTGTCGAGGTTCTGAGCATCCTCAAGGTCGTTGGCCCCGGAGCTCAAACCGATCAGACCGATCTCCAGGTTTTGCCTGGGGACCAACATCTCCTGAACGTAGGTGGCCCAATCCATGGGGATGACCTCGGCCCGGATGCCGACCTCCGTCA
>CAZQDO010000627.1:0-2736 GCA_964592085.1 uncultured Anaerolineae bacterium
GAGTATGAAGGTTTGAAGCAGATACACGAGCCCCCGCCCCAGGAAAGCGCCGGCCAGACCTATCCAAATCACCAGTAGCACGTCTCGGGTGGCATGATGCGTTGGAATGCCACCCTGGATCAGACGGTGAAAGGCCAGCATACCACCCACAACGACCGCCAAACCGTACATGGCCCAATAGGTGCTCAGGTGGATAGAACCGATGTCAATGGTCCGAAACATCTCCGGAATCCCTCTCTGGCCCTCACCAGCCCTTGAGCAGCATCGGCAGGTACAGCTTCACGCTCACTGTCACGGTGGGTGTTGTAGCGGTAGCCGTTGGCGTGCTGGTCGGTGTTGGCGTAGTAGCGGTAGCCGTCGGCATCGGGGTGGCCGTCGGCGTGTCCGTGGGCGTTGGGGTCATGGTTGGCGTGGGCGTGCTCGTGAGCATCGCTGGCGGCGGAGGGGGTGTCATCCACTCCCCCACCCACAACAGGTCTGAGGTCCAGGTGGAGAGGGCAGGCGAGGTGACGTCGGTGGCGGTGATGCGCAGCGTCTCCGCTCCCTGCGTTCCCGCCGGGACCTCCGCGATCATCCAGAAATGGCGTGTGTTGCGGCCCATCAGGTCCCACTGAGGCGTCAGATCCACCGGATCGGTGATGGGAACCAGCGGAAGGTCTGGCTCATCCTCGGTGCCAGCGTAGATGCCCCAGGGAATTCCCAGCGTGGACGTATGGTCCAGGGTAACCGTCACCGGGTCATCTCCCAGGTTTCGGATGGTATGAAGAAACGAAATCGTCTGGGTGGGCGAGATGACTGCGCTGTGCATGCCATCGAGAACAAACGGGGGATCTGGCGTACCGCCACCCCTCAGGCGCAAAGGGTGAGGCCCCATGCAGGTGATGCCCCAGCCCTGGTACGATGAGGCGCTGGTGTGCCTGCCCAACATCTGGCCCATCAGAGCGAAGAGAAACGGGGCTTCCTCTCCCTCGTAGCAATAATAGCGGGACAGGACGCACTCGGTGCAGGCTCCTTCCTCACCACCAAAGTCGAGCCAGAATTCGGCCTCGATCCCCCAATCTCCGCCGGCGATGTCGAGACCTTCGGGGCAAGTGATGGGGGGAGAAGGAGGCACTCCCAACGCCAGCCAGTACTCTCCCTCGACTGACGGCAGTTCGTTTACTAGGAAGCTGAGGTGCGCCAGCTTGTACTCCATAGAGGCAGTGAAGACCTCCGTCAGTGGATCTCCTTGATCGTCGTACTGCATCAGGCTCATGGCGGGGAAATATCCTGGCGAGAAGACGACTGGCAGGGTGTAGGAGCTGGTATACGGCGAGGCGGCAGAGAGGTCGGGAAAACGGACGGCGACGAAGGTGGTGTCTTCTTGCAGGGAGTCCACCAGATCCTGGCATAGGGTGGTGGTCAATGTCATGTCTCCCGAACCGAGCTGCATGCGGACCTTCCAAAGGTAGTAGTCTTGCTGTGCGGTCGTTCCGCTCCGCTCAGCATAAACGCTGTTGAAGGGCCCTTCCTGGGGCCAGCTTACCCTGTCTGGCTTGGGCGCAGCCGGAGGAGTGAAAAGAAGACCAGTCGAGGGGGGCAAGGGCGCGGACATCTGGGATGAGGGATTTTCGACCCAAACGAAGCCTGCTCCAGTCGTATCAGGAGAACCCAGTGTAAGCGAATCCACCAGTTGACGAATGTTTTCCCCATTAGGCAGGGGGGGCGCAACGTAGGACACCGGGATACTTGCGTGACCGAGTTCATCCACCGGCACGTTGCGAAATATGTATGGCGGCGGGCCGTCCGGGTTTTCTGGCTGGGGAGCGGGAGGAGGACGAAAGGAGATGGTCTCGGAATCAACGAGTGGATCAGGTGTCCACTTCATCTCAGGTATTGGCTCAGTGCCATCACCACGATGATTCACATTTAGAAACGTTTCAACGGTATCGCCAGGGGAGTACGCCTCCCACCTATGGCCTACTGTAACATGGTAGACCACCCTCCGATCTGTGCCCTCTTCGTCGGTTGAGGAGTCGTCCCCGCAACTCAACTCGATAGAGTCGGGAAGAAGGAAGCCCCCGTTGAGCATCACAGCCGTCAGCAGTAGGACTGTAAAACACTGCAAATAGGGCTGCCGCAACCACGTGGATAGCGTTTCACGGATAGACCGGAACATCTCGCCCTCCTTTCTGACCTGAGCGCCCAGGCCCGCTCAAATCCGTAGAGCCAGCTCATTGCGACAGATTGAGTATAAAGTGAATTGTCTTGCCTGTCAAATCCGCAGTAGCTATGACGCTTCCTGAGGGGAGACTATCTCATTCCGGCTGCCTCGATAAGCTGTTCCACCGAGACAATCGCACCATATTTTGCTTTCAGCGCCTCCAGCCCCTCCCTCTGCTCCGCGTAGACCTCAAACAGCCTGGGCGGAATGTTCTGCTCTTTGCGGTAGGCTTCTTCCTGCAGGTCTATCCTGGCCAGGATATTGTCCACGTAGAAAGCAAACTGCTTGTCGTAGAGTTCCTTGGGGTACGCTTTGCCGATCCCATCAAATAGCTCTTTGAGATCCTCGTATCTCGGAATGAATCCGATGGGCGTCTTGATGGCCTCAACGTCGCCGTGGGCCCTCAGCTCGAGCCAGCCCAGCCACACTTTCACGTCGCGCTTCTCTCCTAGCAACCGGCCCCCCTCCCCGCCCCGGGCGCCGGGCGGCAGGAAGTAGTTCAGCCCGGCCCGGGTGGGCGTGCTCTTCAGGGT
>CAZQDO010000628.1:0-2727 GCA_964592085.1 uncultured Anaerolineae bacterium
CAGCGCTTCGACGTCAGCATTGGCCTCACGGATCAATTTACGGGCCTTTGCAATACATTCTTCCGCTAGCCGCACCTTGGCTCCGATGTATGCTTGCACCGGCCGTGAGGGAAGGGGAACTTGTAACTGACGCAACATTGGGAGCGCAATGCCCCTCTGCACGGTACCTGTGACCTGTTGCTCCAATACAGTGGTCCCTGTTGGTGAGCTGAAGAATGCCCATAAGTACCCAATGTCAGCTTCGTCGGGGTTTACCCTTACACGTGCAATGTGCTGGTTAATATTTGCGATTGGAACGTCTGGGCCTACGATTACTACTTTGCCTAAATATCCACGAATTGCGATCAACAAATCGCCCGGATGGACAGCTGATTTCTGTGCTGCTTGGTGCTGCTCCATATCTACGTAGACGCAGGCGTCCAGATTAAGGGAAGTGTCCTCAAAGTTCTGTGTTCGAATCAACACTGCACCAGAGCCAGTCTTGGTATGTTTTCGAATGCCGTCCGTAATAATAGCACCCCGGTCACGCAAGGAGTCTAGCGGATGCAGAGAGAGATTGGATTGCTGAATACGTGCCACAGCCTCGACAAATTGTGGCCGATAATAGTCCAGGTCCATCCGCATAGGGTCAATCAATTGCGTTGGGACGGACATCACCAGCGGTTTGTAGTTGAGGACTTGGTATTGGTCCGTTTGCATTTGGTCACTGTTCACGGGTCGTCTCCCACTCTGGTTCCGGTATTTCTTCACCAAACTCTTCCACCCCCTCCAGCCATGCACGGTCCACGGCCTGCTCGCGTAAGAGCTGGGTCATGCCAGCGCGGTAGCCATAGAGCAACTTGTCGGGCATACGGGCCAGGCGGGTGGCATACCACAGCGGCAGCGGCAGCGCGTGGGGGTGGTCGTACAGGGTCAGGTAGACCAGCATAGCCGCCAGCCGATCCAGCGCTTCCGGGCTCCAGCGGTCGGATGGGCCCAGCGTCTCCACCTGCCAGACCGGGGTGCGGTAGCCCACCTGCAGGTGAAAACCCAGCAGCCCTTGCTCGCCCAGCGACTTAGGGGCAGCGCGCAGCACCTCACGGCCCAAGGCGGCGTAGGGGTAAGCCGCGGTGCGCTTGCCGGGACGCAACAGCCCCTTGAGCACCCGAGTCACGCCGGCCCGGCGCAGCTCGTCCCACTCGTCGGCGATCAGCCTGGCCAGCTCGGGCGTCACCGGGTCCACCGCACCCTGGACACCATCGCTTTGGATGGTACTCAGGATGGCGCCAAAGTGTCTTCGTCCCAGGTGGGCCACCAGCGGGCCATCCGGGTTGCTTGGGAAGCAACGTTCGGCATAACGTCCCCAGAAGCGGGTCATCAACTCCAGCAGATCCTCCCACTCGTCGCGTACGTCGTCGTCGGCCAGGGCGGCCACGTGCAGCCCGCGCACCACCAGCAGCGGCAGGTCCACCAGGATCAGGTCGGGAGGCGTGGCTTCCTCGAACAGATCTTCCAGCAGGGAGTAGACCAGGCGGTATTCTTTCCAGATCAGGCGGTTGGAGACCTGGACGAAGGTCATGTCGGCCACGTCCACCTGGCTGTCCTGGTAACTGGGCGTGGCCTTGCCCTCGAAGAGCGTCACATCTTGGCGTAGGGCGGCCGCGCCATACAGCACCCCGCCAAAAGCGGGGATGGAGTTACTGGCGGCCGCCACGCCGGTCGCCCACAAGCGCTCAAAATGGCTCTGGGGCACGTCGCGCACCAGGCCACCGGCCCGGAAGCGGGGCGCGACCTCGTCGATGTAACGCATCTTGCGCGCCACCCGGCCCGCCGTGCCGGGCAGGCGCAACTGCATGGCGGCGGCGATAGATTGGGAGAGGGTGATCGAGTCTTCAGGCATCGGCGCGCCTCCTGGGCAACGAGACGACCAGTTCATTGCCTTCCAGGTAAATCCCCACCTCCTGGCCGGTCGTCTCCCTGACTAATTGGATCGTGCGATACACACCGCTGCCGATACCCGTGACCATCCCCAGGCGGCTAAAGAGGGTGTAAATAGTAGGATTGCGCAGGACGTGAGCTGCGCCCAGCTTCATGGCTTCGATGGTGACGGTGTTAGGGGGGCCGCCGGGGGTGCGTACCTCGACCCGGTCGTCGAAAATGAACAGGCGCACTGGCGCGTTGATGGTATAGTCACGGTGGGCCAGGGCGTTGACCAGGGTCTCGCGCAGCGCTGCGATCGGTAGCTCCGGGTATACTTCCGGTTCAAAGCCTTGAATACGATGCGCTCGTTGCAGGTGCAGCGTCAGAAAGCGGGCCGCGTCGTCCAACATCACCGCCAGGGTGCCCCCCAGGGTTTTGCTGTCTGAAGGTGCAGGGCTCAGATCTGTGCCGGGTATGCGGGCAGCGGCAACTTGAACCCAGGAGAAAAAGCGCTGCGGATCCCGGCCAAAAAACAGCAATGCGGCCAGATTGGGATACAGAGAGTCTTGGACTCTGACGGCCAGGCGCAGATTGATCAACATCTGCTCGTATCCCAGACCAAAGTCCTCAATCGTGCGTTGATAGGCTTGCTGGACAAAGTTTTCAAACGTCGAGCGGTCCAGGTCAGCCAGGGAAGACCGCAACACGGCCGTCTCGTCGTAAAACAGGCTCTCGGCAGCCTGAAACAGGCGCAACAATTCCTGGCGCGAGGCCTGTCGGCGCCCCGACGTGGTGCGTATATAGTACACACCTCGATTGGTGCGATAA
>CAZQDO010000629.1:0-2717 GCA_964592085.1 uncultured Anaerolineae bacterium
TCGAGAACTTCTACACTAAGCGCACCATCAAAGGCGGTTTCACCCAGGCCGAAGAGTGGTGGCAGATCGAAATCAGATTGAGAGGGGAGCAACGGCAAAAATTGTGGTATAATAGACAAAGACTTCAGAGTGTTGTACTTGGTTGCTTCTTGGATCAAGCCGTTCGATGGATGATCAACCAACTTACGACGTCTTTCTCTCCCACAATAACGCCGACAAAGAGGCGGTAGAAACCCTGGCCCGCCGCTTGCGCGAGGAAGCCGGGCTCAACCCTTTCCTCGACAGGTGGCACCTGATCCCCGGCGAACCCTGGCAGGAGGCGTTAGAGGAAGCCCTGGATTGCAGCACGGCGGTGGCGGTGTTCGTCGGCCCATCCGGCGTCAGCCCCTGGCACAACGAAGAAATGCGATCAGCCCTCGACGCTCGGGTGCAGGATCAGACCTTGCGCGTGATCCCCGTCCTTCTGCCCAAGGCGACCATGCCCGAGCGCGGGGAGATGCCCCGTTTCCTCTCCCGGCTCACCTGGGTCGACTTCCGGAGCAGTCTGGACGACGCCGAAGCGTTGCGCCGTCTGGTCTGCGGGATCCGGGGCGTCGCGCCCGGTCCGAGCCCAGAAGAGCCTGCGCTTGTCAGTGACCATCCCCCCTACCGTGGCCTGGAGAAATTCCGTCCCGAAGATGCGGAATGGTTTTTTGGCCGCGATTCCGAAACGCAGCAGTTAGTAGAGAAGTTGAAGACGACGCGCTTCCTGGCGGTGCTCGGCCCGTCGGGCAGCGGCAAGTCGTCGGTGGTTCTGGCCGGGCTGGTGCCAGCCTTGGGACGCGGCGCACTGACTGGCAGCGGCGACTGGCCGGTACTCATCTTCTCGCCCACCGAGCGGCCACTGGAAGAACTGGCAGTCCGGCTGGCCAGACTCGTTCCCGGAGGGAGCATAGCCCGACTGCTGCAAGACCTGGAAGCCGACGAGAAGACGCTGCACCTGACCGCGCGACAGGCGCTGCTAGACGCACCTGACGATCGGCGCCTGATGCTGGTGGTGGATCAGTTCGAAGAAGTCTTCACCCTGTGTCAGGATGTGAGCGCCCGGGAGCAGTTCTTCGCCAACCTGCTGTACGCAGCGGATACCGAGGGGGGGCGGGCCACCGTCGTGCTGACTATGCGGGCCGACTTTCTGGCCAAGTGTGCCGAACTGCCCCCGCTGGCAGACCGCCTGGCCACCTTTCAGTTCCTGGTGACCCCTATGGTGGAAAGCCAACTGCGGGAGACCATCGAAGGCCCGGCCGCGCAGGCTGGGTTGGAGCTGGAGCCGGGGCTGGCGGATATGATCGTGGGCGATGTGGTCGATCAGCCAGGCGGGCTGCCGTTGTTGGAACACGCGCTGTACGAACTGTGGAAACGCCGCCGAGGGCGCCACCTCACCTTCGAGGCCTACCGCGAAATCGGGGGCGTGACCGGCGCATTGGCTCGCACCGCCGATGCGACATACGAGGCATTTGATGAAGAGCAACAGAACATCGCCCGGCGCATTCTGCTGGAGCTGGTCCAACCGGGCGAGGGCACAGAAGACACGCGCCGGCGGGCCAGATGGTACGAGTTGGTCACCCGAGCCGAGGAAGCGGAGACGGTGGATTTTGTGTTGCAGAGCCTGGCCGACCAACGTCTGGTGACCACGGGACAAGAGGGGGAGACGGACGAACCGGTGGTCAACATGGCTCACGAGGCCTTGATCCGCAATTGGCCCCGATTGCAGGGATGGATCAATCAAAACCGGGAAAGCCTGCTCATCCAGCGCCGCCTGAGAGAGGCTGCCCAAGAGTGGGCACAGAACCAGCGCGAGAAGGGCTACCTCTATCTGGGCGCTCGTCTGGTCACGGCAGAGGAATGGGCAGCCGTGTCCGCCGCCGAATTGACCGACCTGGACCGAGAGTTCCTGGATGCCAGCCGGATGGCGATTGAGGCGGCCGAGCGTGAAAAGGAGGCCCAGAGGCAGCGGGAGCTGGCCCGATTGCGATTGCTGGCTGGCGTGGGGGTGCTGGCTATACTTCTGGCCATTGTCGCCGTCCTGTTTGGCGTGCAGTCGAGTCGCAATGCAGGGATTGCACGAACGGCCCAGGCCGACGCTGAGGGACAAGCCAGAGTAGCCGCTAGCGCGCGGGAGACAGCTGTAGCCAATGAGCGGCGTGCGCAGGAGGAAGCGGATATCGCTTTCTCCCGCCAATTGGCGGTCCAATCTGCCACTGAGTTGGACACATATAGCTACGAATTGGCCTTGCTGTTGGCCATCGAAGCCGGACGTATGGCAGACACGGCTGAGGCATTCGCCGTTTTGCGGCAGTCCTTTGCCCACCGAGAACAAACGCTTACCATCCTGGCCGGCCACGAGGCTTGGGTCAATCAGGCGACCTGGAGCGCCGATGAGACCCGCATCCTGACCGCCAGCGCCGACGGCACGGCCCGGGTGTGGGACGCCGAAAGCGGGGGTGAACTGGCCATCCTGCGCCACGAGGCTGGGGTCAATCAGGCGACCTGGAACGCCGACGAGACCCGCATCCTGACCGCCAGCGATGACGGCACGGCCCGGGTGTGGGACGCCGAAAGCGGGGGTGAACTGACCACCCTGCGCCACGAGGATGGGGTCGGGCAGGCGACCTGGAGCGCGGATGAGACCCGCATCCTGACCGCCAGCGATGACGGCACGGCCCGGGTGTGGGACGCCG
>CAZQDO010000630.1:0-2673 GCA_964592085.1 uncultured Anaerolineae bacterium
ACAGAGGGGAGGGTGTCGGGACGGGCGTCGGCGGGATGAGGGTGGGCGTAGCCGTCGGTGGGATGGGGATAGGTGTAGCTGTCGGTGGAACAGGTGTCGGCGTAGGTGTAGCAGCGCGGCATCCAACCAGGAAGGACAGCACCAACACCAAGCCCATGATGCGCTGTGACAACTTTTGGTAACTCATTCTCTTCTCCTTTTCATCCTTCTTCCTCTTTACGTTGCCAGACAAAGTGAATAGCAACTGTGCTCTTTGTTTCTTCCTTGAGGCATATCTTATAGACGCCCCCAGGCTGACATTTGTTCCCTCATCGGCCAATCCACTTTTCAGCACTAACTTTTTCAGGCCGCTGACAGAAGAGCCAACCTCGCGCTACACCTTTCAAAGTGCAGTGCCCAAGAACATTGAATAAAACCAAAAAGCCGCCCCCCATTTGCCCAGGAAGCAGCTTCTTATGCCCATGATGGCCCAAACCTTTCCCCTGGGCGTGAGGAGAGAGGCAACGGGATTACGAGAGATACGACTCTATAACCCCTTTCCTAAATTTGGCGGGCAAGCATACTATACCACATTTCAGCTCGTTTGGCAATAACAAGCCCGAGGCGCAGATCACACCGAGCGGCGCGCCGGGCTGGGTCGGCCCACCGCCGTGAAGATCAACTCCGTCCCCAGGTAAACCTTCTCTCCCCAGCCAACAGCCACCCCCGCCCGGCGGTCCGTGCGGGCCATCCGCACCTCCACCTGCCCTGCGCCCGCCTGGTGAGCCAGCGCTTCCACGTGAGCCGTCATCTCCCGCCGCGCGTGGCCTACCGCCTCCTCCAGGTCTGCGAAGTCGTGCACGCCATCGGGCAGGTGCAGGCGGAACCGCTCACCACCGTCCACTGAGCTGATCAGCACCCGCAGCCGTTGGATGACGCCGCCCGATACAGCCCCCACCGCGTTCGCCACCCCCGCGTGAGGCGGGATGACCAACTCGGTGTGCAACCGCTCGGCCACGCGGGGCATGTAGGCCTCCACCGGCGCGCCGATGGCCACCAGCGGCCGCCGCAGCGTCAAGTCACAGTTCAGGTCTCCATCACCAGAGCCGTTGAGCGCTCGCTCCAGCAGCGCTGTTGCCGTCGGCTCCCTATCCCAACAGGGTGGACTGACCTCGTCCTCCAGCACCTTGCTCACCAGCTCCGTCACCACCCGGTCCGACATCCCCCGCACCACCCGCTCGCAGAACGCTTCGACGGGCAAGCCCACCTGGGCAGCCAATATCCCCGCTCCCAGTTGCGAGGCATCCACGCTCCAGTGCTGAAAGCGGCCCAGAACGTGCAGGGCATCGGTGGGCGTGAAGCCGGCCCGCTGCACAGCGCGCCGGGTCTCCAGTTCCTCGATCCGCCGCCTAACCAGCCAGCTATACCTCTTCTCATTGGTCAGCAAGGCCAGCGACTGTGGGCCTGCCTCCAGGCGACGCAGCAGTGTCCTGTCCTCGTCCGAAAGCCAGTTGATGGGCCGCCGCCACGACATCACAAACTGGGCCGCTACATCCTCCCGCTCTGGCGACACGGCCTGACGACGAAGCTCGCCTACCACCTCAGGGTGCTCACTGGCCAGCAGGCACAGGGGCACAACACGTCGCGGGCCGATGAGCAACTGCCGCTGGCGGTCGAAGCGCACGTGACTATCGCCGCCCAGCCCCGTGGTGTGCACGTCCACCGCCTCCACCATCGTTCGCCAGCCGCCGACCCGCGCCCCTTCCGAATTGAGGCGAGGCTGGCCGCCATTGAGCGCGGCGATGTCGGTGGTCGTGCCGCCCACATCCACCACCCATACATCACGCCGTCCAGCCAGATGCCAGGCGCCCACGGCACTGGCCGCCGGGCCGGAGAGGATAGTCTCAATGGGGCGTCGCATGGCCCACTCAGCCCGCACCAGTGATCCGTCTCCCTTGACGACCATCAGCGGGGCAGTGAGGCCCTGCTCGTCCAGTGTCTGGCGCACGGTGGCGATCAGCTCCCGCAGCAGCGGGATCAGGCGGGCATTGAGGGTCACGGTCGTCGCCCGCCGCACGGCGTTGAGCCGGGTGGTCAGCTCGTGGCCACAGGTGACGGATAGCCCGGTCAGCTCCTCCACCAGTTTCCGCACCCGCAACTCGTGGGTGGGATTGCGCACCCCAAAGTAGCCCGACACCGCAAAGGACTCGACCTTCCCACGCCGGGCCAGGATGGCCTCTCGCGTCGCACCCTCGTCCAGGGGCACGACCTCGTTGCCCAGCACGTCGTGTCCGCCATCCAGGTAGACCACATCATCGGTCACCAATTCGTGCTGGAAGCCGTACTGTTCCATCAACTCCGGATCGTAGCCGATGAGCAGCAGGCAGACGGGGCTGCCCTGTCCCTCGGCGATGGCGTTGGTGGCAAACGTGGTCGAGAGGGCCACCAGTTCGATTTCCGATTTCAGATCTGCGATTGCAGATTTGTTGATTTGCTGATTTGTTGATTTACTCTGGCTTACTTCAAACACGGCCGTCATCGCTTCCGCGATGCCGATGGACAGGTCGTGTCGCGTGGTCAGCGCCTTAGCCGCCGCCAGCACCTCGCCTGTGACATGATCCACCAGCACGGCGTCGGTATACGTCCCGCCCGTGTCAATTCCCAAAGCAACTGCCATAATCCGATCTCCGATTT